>PMOP01000309.1 GCA_003161495.1 Acidobacteriota bacterium
GCAGGACGCGAAGGCGACATTTTTGACGTGCAGCGTTTCGGAGATCGCCTCGATTTGCTTTCGCATTCGCCCGAAGCGGCGCAGCGCAAGATGGAAGAAGTGATGCATGCCGAAGGAATCGCTATTGAGAGCGTGCGTGTGGACGAACCCACTCTGGAAAACACTTTTGTCGCGACGCTGCGCTCGCTCAGCCACGAAATGCGGGACACGCCGTTTCCGGCCCGCCGCGAACGCAAAGACAAGCGCGGCCAGATCGCAATCGGCGCGGAACATATCACCAAGAAATTCGGCTCGTTCACCGCGGTGCATGACGTGAGCCTGCAAGTGCGCTACGGCGAAATTTACGGATTGCTGGGCGCCAACGGCGCGGGAAAAACAACCACGATCAAGATGCTGTGCGGCTTGCTGGAATCCTCCACCGGGAACATGCAGCTTGCGGGCGAGCGCGGCGCATTTCGCTCAACGGAAATCCGGCAGCAGATCGGCTACATGTCGCAAAAGTTTTCGCTCTACGACGATCTTTCGATCGCGGAGAACCTGGATTTTTTTGGCGGAGTCTACGGCGTCCCCGCGGAGGAACTCAAAGAAAAGGAACGCTGGGTGCTCGATTTCTCCGGACTCGAAGGCAAGGAATCGCAAATCACCGGGAGCTTGCCGGGCGGATGGAAGCAGCGCGTGGCGTTCGGCAGCGCCATCATGCACGAACCCGGGATCGTGTTTCTCGACGAACCCACCTCGGGCGTCGATCCGCTGGCGCGCCGCGCATTTTGGATGATGATTAACCGCCTCGCCGATGCGGGCACCGCCGTCCTTGTGACCACGCATTACCTCGAAGAAGCGGAACAATGCAACCGGCTGGGCTTCATGGTCGCGGGCGAACTGCTCGTCGAGGGAACGCCGAGCGAAATCAAAGCGCAGCAGAAAGGTCACCTCCTGGAATTTCGCGTGGATCAACCGCAACGCGCGGCCGATCTCTTGAAATCTGAAACGCAGCACTGGCGGGTCGCTCTGTTCGGCAACCGGCTGCACATCATTACGGACGGCGATGTCGACGCGGGCATGCGCGAGAACACGCAAAAACTGGAAGCCGCGGGGATTCATGTGCTCGAAGCGCGTGAAGGACGCTTCTCGCTGGAAGATGTTTTCATCAGCGTGGTCGAGCAGGCGCGCGAGCACGGCAAGATTGGGGCCGAGGAGTAGAGGAACAATTCATGCGACGAATTTTCGCGCAAGCCATAAAGGAATTGACGCAACTTCTCCGCGACAAGCTTGCGGTGGCGCTGGCGCTTCTGTTGCCCGTAATTTTGCTGCTGCTGCAGACCACGGCTATTTCGCTGACGGTCAAAGATCTCCCCATCATCGTGCAGGATCTCGACGAATCGCAGGCGTCCCAGAAATTGGTCGACGCGTTTCGCGAGTCGCTGAGTTTTCATGTGGCCTCGTGGCCTACGGATAAACAACCCGAAGAGGCCTTCGCGTCCAACAAAGCGCGCGGCGCGCTCATCATTCCGGAGGAATATGGCCGCAAGATCGCGCGGGGCGAAGACGCGACGGTGCAGATTCTGGTCGACGCTTCCGACGGAAATACGGCGCAGATTATTTCGGGAGATGCGCAGCAAATTGTTCGCGCCTACAACGCGGAGAACGCCGGAGCGACGCGACCTCAGCCCGTCAACGCCGCGATACGGCTGTGGTATAACCCGAGCCGCTCTTCGCAGAAATTTTATGGCCCCGGAATTTACGTGCTGGCTATGTCCCTTTTTCCGCCGCTGCTCGCGACTCTGGCTATGTCCAAGGAGGGCGAGCAGAAAACGATCCTGCAGGTCTACGTCTCGAATATTTCCGCGCATGAATTCCTGCTCGGCAAAATTGCCGCGTTCATGATCGTGGCCACCGGCGAAGCCATCATCATGATGTCGATCTTATTCCTTGGATTCGGTTTACGCTTCGCGGGAGATCCCACGCCGTTCTTGGTCGCGACGATTTTGTACATGTTCACCGTGACCACCTTTGGAAACATGATCGGCGCGGCGATTCCAAGCCAGGTCGCCGCCATGCAAGCGGTTGCGCTTACTGGATTCCTGCTCGTGTACATGCTGTCCGGTTTGCTCTTCCCCGTACAAAATATTCCGGCCGCCATTCGCTGGATTTCCAGCCTGGTCTGGGGCCGCTACTACATTGAAGTCGTGCGCGACGCCTTGCTGGCCGGCGGAGGCTGGCCATCGGTGTGGCCCAAAGTGCTCGCGATCGGCGCGATCGGAACTATTTTTTACACCCTTGCCTGGCGCAGCATGCGGCGCATGCAGTTGAAGGATTAAGCCATGAATAAGCTTCGAGCGTTTCTCGGTTACCGCATGCGGGCTCTGATCCGCAAAGAGTTTCGCCAGATTTTGCGCGACCGCCGCCTCGCGATTTCCTTGATCCTGCCTCCCACGCTGCAGTTGCTTCTTTTCGGTTTTGCTCTCAACGCAACCGTCAGCAACCTGCGCCTCGGCGTTGTGGATGACAGCAGAACTCCCGAAAGCCGTGAACTTGTCGCGACCATGACCGGCAGCAAAAGCTTTCAGGGTGCCGGAACTTATTTAAGCGTAAACGAAATGAGCAAGAAGATCGCGGATGGGAATCTCGAAGCGGGACTCGTGATTCCTTACGACTACGCGCGCGACTTGCAGCGCGGCCGGCCAGCCACGGTGCAAGTGATGCTGAACGCCATGAATTCCAACACGGCCACGATCGGGGAAGGATACGCGCAAGGTGTGATCGCGACCTACAACCAGACCCTAGCCGGCGAAGGAATTCACGCGCACTTCCAGGAAATTGCCGCGCCGAATGTGAGCCGCCTCGGCAGGGTGCTGATCCATCCCGCGTACCTTTACAACCCGGGCCTCGAGCCCACGTGGTTTATCGTGACCGGCATCCTTGGCGTGCTCCTCATTCTGAACGGCTCGCTGATTTCCGCCGCGGCGATTGTGAAGGAACGCGAGGCGGGAACGCTCGAGCAGCTCCTGATGTCTCCCGCTTCGACCACGCAAATCATTGTCGCAAAACTTTTTCCGCTTTTCGTGCTGCTGTGCATGATGGGCACATTGGCGGTGGCGATCATGCGCGTCGTCTTCGGAATTCCATTCCGCGGAAATGTTTTGCTGGTGATCGCCGCCGCCGCTCTTTGCCTGTTGTGCGGGATCGCCATCGGCACGTTCATCGCTACGTTCACGAGGTCGGCGCGGCAGGCGCAGCTCACGCTCTTTTTCGTGAATCCTCCCCTGACTTCACTGTCCGGCGCATTCACGCCAGTGGAAGCGATGCCGAAATGGCTCCAGCCGGTCGCGCAATTCAATCCCATTCAGCACTTCGGCATGATCTCCCGCGGAGCGATGTTGAAGGGAAGCGGAATCGAAACATTGTGGCCAAATTTCCTGGCGCTTCTGGCGTTCACCGTGGTGCTCGTTTCGCTGAGCATTTGGCGATTCAGAAAACAACTTAGTTAACGACGGCTTAGGGAGTTTTATGTGCCATAAAATAAAAGGTCGATCTTTGTCAAATTATTTCCGGAGGCTGGGCCGCAATCGTTGGGCTGGCCGGGCGCCATTCCTTGCCGCGGCGCTGTTGGTTGCCGCGCCCGCCTTCGCGCAACTAGGCCCGCCGCAGGGCCAATCGCAGGGCACGTCGGCCGTGCAACTTCCGCTTTCCGGACGCACGGCTCAAACGAATGGCACCGTGAAAACTTCCGAGGCGCCCGCGCCAAGCACTACGGCCACGGTAAACACACTGAGCCCAAGCGTGCAGGTGCAAGGCGTCTACGCGGGAAGCACGCCGAGCGTCGCGAACATGCCGTTCAACGGAAAGCTTGGCCTGCACGAAGCAATTCAGCGCGGGCTGGTGTACAACCTCGGCCAAACGGGCGCGACCCAGAATGTGCGGCAGACGCAGGGAATAAGCAAAGTGGCGCTCAGCAGTTTGCTGCCGAATATCAACGGCACGGTGAACGAAAATGTTCAGACAACGGATCTGCGCGCGGAAGGTTTTCGTTTCAGTTTTCCGGGGTTCTCCATTCCCGCGGTGATCGGCCCCTTCAACTACATTGATTTTCGCGCGCACCTTTCGCAGAGCGTTTTCGATTTCACGGCGATCAATAATTATCGCGCCGCGAACGATGTCGCCAGGGCCAATCGCTATTCGGCGCAGGACGCGCGCGAACTGATCGTCCTTGCCGTCGGCGGCGCCTATCTCCAGACGATTGCGGCACGCGCGCGGATGGCTTCCGAAGAAGCGCAACTGCAAAGCGCCAACGCCGTGTTCGACCAGAGCAAGCAGCAGCTTGGCCAAGGCCTCATCGCCAAAGTGGACGCCGACCGGAACGAAGTGCAGGCGCTGACGCATCAGCAACGCCTGCTCTCCCTCAAAAACGATCTGGCCAAGCAAAAAATAAATCTCGCGAGAATGATCGGCCTGCCGCCGAACGATCAATACGATCTTTCCGACGAAGTGCCCTTCGCGCCCGCGGCCCCGTTGGCCATCGAAGACGCGCTCGCGCAAGCCTTCCAGCAGCGCGCCGATTTAAAGGCCGCCGACGCCCAGGTGCGCGCCGCTGAGCGCGCCCACGCCGCCGCTCGCGCTGAGCGTTATCCGTCGCTCGGAGTCACCGCCGACTACGGCGGCATCGGCGTCAATTCCAACCAATTGGAAACTACGTACACTGCATCGGCTAGTTTAAAGATTCCAATTTGGCAAGGCGGGCGCACCGAGGGCGACATTGAGCAATCCGACGCCGCGCTTTCGCAGCGCCGCGCCGAGTACGCGGACTTGAAAGGCCAGATCGAGAGCGACGTGCGCAGCGCCTACTTGGATTTACAAGCGTCCGCAAGCCAGGTGGAAGTCGCGCAGAGAAATGTGGACGTCAACAAGGAAGCACTCGATCTCACGAAACAAAAAGCGGAAGCAGGAGTGATCGACAACGTGCAGTTCGTGCAGGCGCAGGAGCAAGTAACCGACGCGGAGTTCGATTTCATCAATGCCGTTTTCGCTTTTAACGTCGCGAAACTAAGCCTGGCCCGCGCCATGGGCCGCGCTGCGGACGCTTTGCCCGATTTACTGAAAGTCCAATAAGTGGCACAGGCTTCAGCCTGTGGGGTTTAGTTGTGCAAAAGCGAAAGGTCCTGGAAACCAACCCCACAGGCTGAAGCCTGTGCTACCAAACCCACAAATCCTTCAGACCATCAATCTTCGAGATCTTCGCGAAACACGGGTACCGACGGATCGAGGGCGCCGTCCATAACGTCCACGATGAGGCGTTCGTAAACGTTTGTTGCTTCATGAAGCGACGTGTAGCCGCGTTCCCACACCACGACTCCCGTGTCTGAATAAATCAGGGTAAAAAATCGGCCTGAGGAATATTGAAGTTCGAGCAGCTTGCTAGGCATTTCGGGATCGCCTTCCTGTCCCAAAATATCCATGAGCGCGACGGACCACTGCTTCCCTTTCGGGTCAGTGACAGTCCGCCGTTCAACGTACCGCCAGTTGTCCATGCTCCAGGAAGCCATAGTTCTCTCTATCCACGCCTATCTTAAATCTGCGCTCACTTCGCAGGCCCGAGAAGTTCAGCCAGCGCCCTGGCGACATGCGCTCCGGTAAATGGTTTGGGGATCAGCATGACTTTTTTAGCGTCGCGGGAGCGGAGGCTTTTGTCGGCTTCTTCCGGCGTGTCACTAATGATGACAACAGGAAGCTCGGCGAATTTCGGGTCGTACCGCACCACGTCAAAAAGCGATTCGCTCATGTTGTATACGGAACAGTCGAGGACCAGCGCATCGGCGCGCTGATCCAGGAGCAGCTCGATTATGGAATCTGTAAATCCGGAAGCGAAGACTTCAAAACCGCGATCGCGCAAAGCGAAGGAAAGCAGCTCGGCGATCTCCGGCGTATCGTCGATGAGCAGGACGCGCGGCAACCGATCGCTACTTCACGCCGTAGTTGCCGGGCAATCTCGGCTTCTTGCCCGCGGCCGGCTCCAGATCCAAAACCCAAACGCGCCCGCCCGCCGTGTAATAGGCGCGGTGGTCGTTTTGCACTTGCGCGCCCCACGCCTCGAGCGTGCGCATGGCGAAGGTATATCCCTCGAAGTTGTTGCGCGCGTGGCTCAGCACTTCATTCGTGTGCCAGTTGTCGGTGAGGTTCGCGTCGCCGGCGTGCACACGCGTGACGGTAAAGTATTTGTCAAACGCGGCCTCGTCGCGAACCTCGCGCGTCGATCCGCGCTTCTTGCCTTCGCTGACGATGTACGCTTCCTGCTGCAGCGCCGGCCCGGATGGTGGATTGGAAGAAGTGTTGGCGCTCATACTGTCTCCGCCACGGCAGCCGCCGCTTCCGCAGATCCCATGTTCACAAGGTTTTTCACGTCCGTGGCTTTGATCAAGGCTTCCGGCAGCGGCACGCCCATCATTTGCCACTGCATGTTCGCGAACCTTTGCAGCGTGGCGATATGCTCGGCGTGCAAGTGGCCGAAGCGCCCTTGCAGCTTCAAATATTCAGACACCGGCCGCATGGTCTGCGGTTTGAAACTGTAATCGTACGCGCGCTTGTTGTTGTCCCACTCCCAGATCGGATAGAGCCCGCATTCGACGACGAGTCGTCCAAGATCGATCGAGCGCGGCGTCTCATACACAAAGCCCTTCTGGCACGGAGTGTAGACCATCAGGAACGATGCGCCCTTGAAGTTCAGGCCTTTGCGCACTTTGTTCATGAGGTCGATGGGATAACCCACGCTCGCTGTCGCCACGTAGCAGTGAGGATGCCCTGCCGCCATCATGCGCGCGAGGTCCTTGGGAAACAGCTTCTTTGCTTCGGGAATTTTCGGCCCTGGAGGCGAAAACGTAGTCATGCCGCCGTAAGGCGTGCGCGAGGAAGCCTGAATGCCGGTGTTCGCGTACTGCTCGTTGTCGTAGCAGATAATCAGGCAGTCATGGTTCCGATAGAGCGCGCCGGAAATCGAGCCGATGCCGATGTCGGAGGCGCTGCCATCGCCGGCCTCGCAGATGATGTTTGGAAAAGTGCCTTTCCACTTTCCTTTCCGTATCATCGCTTCGTAGGCCGCGGCAATTCCGGCGGTGAAGCTTCCGGCGCTGCCGATCTGCGTGTGCGCCCACGGCACATTGTAGGGCGTGCACAAATAAGAGCTGTTCGCGACGTACATGCATCCGGTCGGTCCGACCAGGATGGTGTTGTCGCCCGATGCTTTGCTCGTCATCCGGTATTGGATGGACGGCCCGCAACCGGCGCAGGTGCGATGGCCGGGAACAAATGGTTCGCTCGCCGGCAATTCAGGATTGTAGAATCGCGCCCCCTGGTTCGGGCTGTCGAACATCGGCAACAGTTGTCGCTCAATTTCAATGACTGACATAGTAGCTCCTCGGGATGGCGGCCCCGAAACTCTGCAACCCTGCTATTTTAGTGCAAAGCTTCAAGCCCGTCTCATCAATAATTTTTGACCGCGCCCTCAAAATCGATTAGTCCTCGAACCCGACCCAATGCGTGCGCTTTTCAATTTTCCCGCGCTTTTGCGCTTCGAGCAGTTTCTGAGTCATCCAGTAAAATTCCTTCAGCACGATGGCCTCGCCGCCCATTCCGGCCATGAAGGAAACCACCAGCGGACGCTTCTGACTTTCGTAAAGCGCCGCGCAGGCTTCCGCATAGAGCGAGCCGCCGCTACTCACGCTGCCCAGTCCCATGTTGGTTTCAATCACGCCGACCACTTTGAACTTGCTGAGAACATCTTTCACGCGATCGGTCGGATAAGGCCGGATCGTCCGCAAGCGCACCATGCCGACTTTCACGCCGCGATCGCGCAAATGCTTGATGGCATAGCGCGCCGTCACCCCGTGCGCGCCCTGCAGGAAAAAGACCACGTCGGCGTCATCCGTCATGAACTCTTCAATCCACGGATCGTACCGGCGCCCGAAAATTTTCGCGAATTCGTCATGAGCCTGCTCAATCACCGCCATCGAGCCTTCCATGGCGCGGGCGCGCTCAAGCTGCAGCGGCGGTCCCTGCTCGGGCATGATCTGCGGGCCGTGCGAAACAGGATGCCGCGGATCCAGCGGGTACGGATGCTTGTAAGGCGGCAGAAATTCATTTACCTGGCCCTGATCGGGCAGATCGACATCGCACACGATGTGCGAGACGAAGAAACCGTCCTGGCAAACCATCTGCGGCAAAAGCACGCGCGGATCCTCGCCGATGCGGTACGCGATCAAGTGATTGTCAAACGCTTCCTGCGCGTCGCACGACCAGCCCATGAGCCAGCCCATGTCGCGCGTCGAAAGCGCGTCCGTGTGTTCGGATCCGAAATCTCCCGGCGGATCGAGCGTGCG
>PMOP01000467.1:0-2014 GCA_003161495.1 Acidobacteriota bacterium
TTTGGAACCACCGGGCAGCGCTGCACGGCTGCCAGCCGCGTTGCGGTGCACACCAAAATTTACCAGGAATTTCTGAATCTTTTCGCGGAGCGGACCAGGGCGCTCAGATTGGGCGATGGGCTCGATCCGAATACGGATGTCGGGCCGCTGGTGAATGAGACGCAACTGCGCACGGTGATGAAGTATGTCGAGATTGGAAAGAGCGAAGGCGCGCGGTTGGTGGCCGGGGGACACCGCGCGGAATCGGGCGATCTGGCGCGCGGCTGGTTTCACGAGCCGACAATTTTCGCGGACACGGATGCGAAGATGACCATCGCGCAGGAAGAAATTTTTGGCCCGGTCGTGTCCACGATTCCATTTTCGTCGATGGAGGAAGCGATTGAGATCGCCAACAATGTGAAATACGGGCTTTCAGCGTCCATCTACACGCGCGATGTGAATCGAGCCTACCGCGCGATGCGCGATCTGGAAACCGGAATCGTTTACGTGAATGCGCCGACCATCGGAGCGGAAATTCAGCTGCCCTTTGGAGGGACGAAAGGGACCGGCAACGGGCATCGCGAAGCGGGGACCGCGGCCATCGATTTTTATTCGGAATGGAAAACGCTCTACGTGGATTATTCCGACCGGTTGCAACGCGCGCAAATCGATCCTGCATAATATTAGGAGCGCCGGGTTCGTCTTGCTTCAGGGGCGCAGGCTTCAGCCTGTGGATTTCGCTTGTAGCAAGCGTTGCCGTGCTCCCAACAAATTCCACAGGCAGGAACCTGCGCAACTAAAATGTTGTCCCAGCTGACACCTCCTCTTAGTTAAGCAATTTGACGCAGATGGCTGCAGCGCATAAAATCACTACAGAAGTGTTATATTAGTGGGTCAACAAGCCAATGCCCGACTCAGCGCCAAATAACGAACGCAACCGGCAGATTCTGTCCGCCATCGTGCGCGCCTATATTGAATCCGGGGAGCCCGTGTCTTCCCGGTCGATTTCGCGGCGGCACGTGGAATCTCTGAGTCCCGCGACGATTCGCAACGTAATGTCCGATCTTGAAGAGCAAGGCTTTTTGTATCAGCCACATACGTCGGCGGGACGGGTTCCGACAGCCACCGCTTACCGGTTCTTCGCTCAACAGATTGTCGCCAAGGCTACTCTGAGCCCGGAGGACGAGGAGCGAATCCGCGGCGAATTTGCGGGAGCGTCTTCAGGAGAAGAAATTGCCGAGCGCGCCGGGCACGTGCTTGCGGAGATCTCCAAAGGGTTGGGCATAGTCGTTTCGCCACCCATCTCCAAAACCGTGCTGGAACATATTCGATTTGTCCTGCTGCCAGATGGCCGCATCGTCGTTGTATTGGTTTCGACGGGTGGTAATACACGGGACAAAGTCATTCGTCCTGAGCAGGTGTTCAACCAGCAGGACCTCGATCACACCGCGGAATATTTGAACCACCATTACACGGGATTTTTGCTGGAGGCGATTCGCGCGGACCTGCTCCGGCGGCTGGCCAAGGAAGAGGAACAATACGCCTTGCTGGCGCGCAATGCGCTGGTGCTATGCGATCCGGGAATGCTCGGGCAGGGCTCGGCCCAGAGAGTTTACATAGAAGGCGCGGCGCAGATGGCGGCGGCGCCGGAATTCAACGATCAATCGCAGTTGCACGATGTGCTCGCGGCGATCGAGGAAAAGCACCGGATCATCGCTCTTCTGGCGAATTGCATCGACACGCCGGACCCGGTGTTCGTGCAGATTGGGGTGAAGGGAATGGACCGCGCGGGCGAACATCTGGCGTTGATCAGTGCGCCGTATTCGTTCCAGGATCAATCGCAGGGAACGGTGGGTGTTCTGGGCCCCATGCGCATGCAGTATGAGCGCGCGATTACGGCCGTGGCGTTTGTCGCCCGCGCCTTCAGCGAAACATTGGATCGGAGTTAGCGAACGTGGCGGAACCAAAACGCGGAGAAGAAAAAGTGATTCCCATCGATGGCGTTCGCGGCGAGCAAGAGGCCGAGTCTTCGCAA
>PMOP01000467.1:2081-7910 GCA_003161495.1 Acidobacteriota bacterium
TCGATCGCGCGTTGCAGGCGCACGACGATCCAGCCTACGAAGAATATCGCAAGGGCGTCACGATGATCCGCAAGCAGCTCTGGGACGGTATTGCCAAGCACGGCGTGCAGCGCATCGAGGCGGCGGGGAAAATGTTCGATCCGCACCAGCACCAGGCGATTGAGCGGCTGGAATCCACGGATTATCCCGATGGGTTTATCGTCGCTGTATTTCAAGACGGCTACACGTTTCACGGGCGAGTTCTGCGGCCCGCGATTGTGCGCGTGGCCGTGAATTCCGAAGAAGGCGGAAATTCCTCTTCCAATTAAAATCAGGCCAGGCAGGCAAACCAGCCGATGAACGAAAAAAGAGACTGCTATGAAATCCTCGGTGTAGCAAAAAGCGCCGGTGCGGACGAAGTGAAGTCCGCCTACCGCAAAGCGGCGCTGAAGTGGCATCCCGACCGCAATCCACAATCGAAACAGGAAGCCGAGGGAAAATTCCGCGAGGCCACGGAGGCGTATTCGATTCTCTCCGATCCACAAAAACGAGCCGCGTACGACCGCTATGGCTATGCGGGCCTCTCTCGCGGAGGATTCGATGGCGGCGTCAATCAAACCATCTTCGATGAATTCCAGGATATTTTTGGAGACTTCTTCGGCTTCGAGGATATTTTCGGCGGCAGGCGTGGCGGCCGTACCCGGTCGCAACGCGGCGCGGATCTTCGCTACGACATGAAATTGAGTTTCGAGGAAGCCGCCACCGGCGTGAATACCAAAATTCGCATTCCGCGCCTGGAATTTTGCGAAGTCTGCAACGGCACCGGCGCGAAAACAGGCACGGGCGTTGTGGCATGCGAGACGTGCGGCGGCCGCGGGCAGGTTCATTACCAGCAGGGCTTCTTCACGATTTCGCGCACGTGCCCGGATTGCCGCGGCGCGGGACAAATTGTGCGGGAAATGTGTCCCGATTGCCGGGGCAAAGGCCGCGTCGAACGCAGCCGCACCATCGATTTGCGAATTCCAGCGGGCGTCGATTCAAATACGCGCCTGCGCATCCCGGGCGAAGGCGAGCCCGGCGGAAACAATGGCCCGGCCGGCGATCTGTACGTGGTGCTGGACGTGAAGCCGCACCCGTATTTTGAGCGCAGAGACGCGGATTTGTACTGCACGGTGCCGGTTTCTATCGTTCAAGCGGCGCTGGGAACGGAAATTGTCGTGCCGGGTTTGAACGGCGAAGAGACGGTTAAAATTCCAGAAGGCACGCAGACCGGGGAGATCATTCGCCTAAAAGGAAAAGGCATGCCCGATCCGCACGGCGGCGGCAAGGGCGACCTGTACGTGAATATTCACGTCGAGGTTCCCACGAAACTGACGCGCGAACAGCGGCGATTGTTCGAAACGCTGGGCGCCACGTTGCCCGCCGAAAATCGGCCCGCTCATCGCGATTCCTCGCTGTTCGAAAAAGTAAAAGATATCTTTGGGTAAGAATAGTTGCGCATGCTTCAGCTTGCGGGGTTTGTCATCGCGACGACAAAACCCGCAAGCTGAAGCATGCGCCACTAAAACGCCGGGCACTTCACCTCACTCCAAACGCAATCATAAAGACGTCGCGAAATCTCAAAGGGTCCGCATCGATCGCAACCAGGGCGTTGGCGCGGCGAGTCTTGACTTCCACTGTCCTGCCGAGTTCCTGGGGCTTGTCACTAACTTCGATCGCCAGCGGACGAAACGTCACGACGGCGGGATTTGCCAGGACCGCGGCTGCGAGCGCGTCACGGGCAAAATAGTATCCCTGGCGAATCTGGTCGCGATTCGTCTCGAGCACCTGCGCAACAAATTTCGCGAGCGGCGTGCTGGCCCGCGATTTGAATTGCTCGAACAGCGCCATGTCGACAGGAGCGCGCTGCGTCGCATCGAGGGGCACGAGACGAATCTGCGCGCCCGAAGTGAATACGATTTTTGCCGCGCCTGGATCGATGAACATGTTCCATTCGGCGGACGTATTTTCTGTCTGGAATACCCCGGCGTCCCCTAAATTCCCGGAAACGCGAACAGCGCCGCCGAGGATAACGAGTTGCCGCCCGGTGCGGGCGGCGCGCGGAGTGTGAGAAAACACTTCCGCGAGATTTGTAAGCGGGCCGAGCGCGAGGACTTGCACTGGGTGCGCCGCATCCAAAAGGCGCTTGAGCAAAAAGTCCGTCGCGTCGCGCGAATCGGGGGAACGCTTAGGCTCCGGAAGAGTGATTCCGGGAAGCTCGTCGGCCGCGGCGCGCCGCTCCGCGGGAAATTCCTGGGTTCCGAAGAGCGGAGTTTGCCTGCCGAGAAAAACAGGAATGTCGTTGTGGCCGGCGAGCGCGAGAAGGCGCAGCACATTTCTTCCTCCCGCCGGGACATCCGCCACGCCGTTGACGATGGTGATGGCTTCCACATGAATGTCGGGGCGGGACAAAAGAAACGCGATGGCCATTAAATCGTCAACCCCGCCGTCGGTGTCGACAATCACGGCACGACGAAGCGGGGAAGGTCGTGGTGGCGATTGTGCGCCGAGTGGAGCTGCGCAAAAAAAAGCAAGGATTGCAAGCAGATACGCAAAAAGGACTTTGATCCGCGAAGCGCAGGCCGGTTGGGCGCGCGATGCCATCGGATTGATATAACATAGCTGCACATGCGGCGGCGATTCTTTGTGGAAGAATTTGCGGCGGGATCGGCAACACTGCGAGGCGAGGCGGCGCACCACCTGGGGCGCGTGCTACGCGCGGAGCCTGGGCAATTGTGCGAGTTGAGCGATGGGCAATGCGTGTGGCTTGCGCGAACCGATGGTGTCGGGCGGGATGAAATTCAATTCTCGCTTGTCGAACCGCTGCCGGCGCCGGTCGCCACGGTGCGGATTGATTTGCTTCTGGCCATTGTGAAGTTTGACAGGTTCGAGTGGGCGATCGAAAAAGCCACGGAACTGGGCGCCGAAGAAATCGTGCCGCTCGCGGCGGATCGCAGCGAGAAGGGCCTGATCGCCGCGGCAGGGAAACGCGCCGAACGATGGAAGCGAATCCTCGCCGAATCCGCGCAGCAGGCGCGCCGTTTGCGCATTCCTGATTTGCGGAATGCTGCGAAGCCACGGGAAGCGTTTCAGGCGTCGGCTGCGCCGCTGAAGTTATTGCTTTCCGAGCGCGAAGGAGCGAGGCCACTGCGCGAAGTCGTTGAGCCTGTTGCACAGGCGCTCCCGAAAAACAGCGGTGCCGCTCGCGTCGCCATCGCCATCGGTCCTGAAGGTGGATGGACCGACGCGGAATTTGCCGCGGCGAGCGCTTCCGGCTTCGTCGAGGTTGCGCTTGGAGCAAATATTCTGCGCACGGAGACTGCCGTGTGTGCGGCGCTCGCTGCTGTGCAGTACGCGTTCGGAGCGTTTCGGGCAAAACGCGGTGACTAGCGACTGGTGAATCGTGACTGGGGAAGAGAGGGGGCTGGAGAATTGAGAGCTGGATGCCGATCATTAATTGTGAGCGGGGACTGGAACGAAGGCGCGTAAGGAGAAGATGTGAAGGAAACAGTTCGAGAAGCTAGCGCGGAGTGGGACGCAAAGCTGTATGACGCGAAGCACGACTTCGTTTGGAAATACGGTTCCAATGTGGTTTCGCTTCTTGATCCGCGGGCCGGCGAACGCATCCTGGATCTAGGATGCGGCACCGGCCATTTGACGTCGCAGATTGCGGAATCCGGAGCGCACGTTACGGGCGTGGACCGCTCCGCCGAGATGGTGGCGGCTGCGCGACTCGCATATCCAAATTTGAAATTTGAAATTTCCGATGCCACGAAACTTACGTATCGAGAGGAATTCGATGCGGTCTTCTCGAATGCCACGCTGCACTGGATTCATGAACCCGAACTCGTGCTTCAGAGCGTCTGGAAAGCGCTTCGGGCGGGCGGAAGATTTGTGGCGGAATTTGGCGGCAAGAAAAATATTCGCGCGATGCAGGATGCGTTTGACCGTGCGCTCGTGGAGCTTGGCGCGGCGAAACCCGGAGAAGTGCAGCCGTGGTATTACCCGAGCGTGAGCGAATACTCGACGCTCGCGGAAAAGAATGGCTTCGAGGTGCGCCTCATCACGCTATTCGACCGGCCAACCGGCCTCGCGGATGGCGCTGCCGGAATGAGGAACTGGATCGTCATGTTTGGCGCGGATTATCTGGCAAAGGCGGGCGAAGCGCGGCGCGAGGAATTTTTGCGAAAAGTCGACGAGATGCTTCGCCCAAAATTATTTCGCGATGGGCAGTGGTGGGCCGATTACCGGAGGCTGCGCCTCGTGGCGTACAAGTAGCGCGGGCTTCAGCCTGCGGCGTTTCGATCTTGCATGAACTAAACCCCGCAGGCTGAAGCCCGCGCCACTTGTGAAAATAAATACCGGCTGCGCTTTCCGTAAGACTGGCGCGAGACGCCGGAGCATGGTATAAATTTAATTGTTCACCCGTAAGAACATGGAGCCGAACGCCGAAATCAGCACGACTGTCGCGCCCGGAGCGGCGCCACCTCTGCGGCGCGAAATTCGAAGTTGGGGCCGCGATCTCGTCATTGCGCTCAGCCTCGCCATTGTTATCATCATTTTCTTCTACCAACCGGTGAAAGTCGAAGGCACCAGCATGACCCCGCAGATTTCCGATCAGGAGCGAATTTTCATCAACAAGTTCGTTTACCGGTTTGAGCCGATTGAACGCGGCGATGTGGTCGTTTTCTGGTATCCTCTGGACCGCTCGAAGTCGTTCATCAAGCGCGTGGTCGGTTTGCCGGAGGATACCGTCGAAATTCGCGAAGGGCAGGTTTATCTGAATAGCAAGCCCCTGCCAGAGCCGTATATTCCGCCGGAGTCGGAAGATTTCGGGACGTATCCGGCCACGCAAATTCCGAAGGGCGAATATTTTGTAATGGGGGATCACCGGACGAGCTCGAACGACTCGCGAATTTTTGGGCCGGTGCCGCGAAAGTTTATTTACGGCAAAGCTGTGTTTGCCTATTGGCCCGTGGATCACTTCGGTTCGATCCCGGTTTTTGCCGAATCCGTGAAATAGAAGAGAGAGGGTCCACTGTCGGAAACAGAAGCACGAAAGGGAATTCTTGCGCTCGAAGATGGGCGCATTTTTCATGGGCGCGCCGCGGGAGCGATCACCCGGCGCGGCGGCGAAGTCGTCTTCAACACCAGCCTTACCGGGTATCAGGAAGTTTTCACCGACCCGAGCTACGCGGGGCAGATCGTCTGCCTGACGTATCCACACATTGGAAACGTCGGAACGAATGCCGATGACGAAGAGTCTGCGCGCCCGCACATCGAGTCGCTCATCGTCAGGGAATTTTCCGCGGTGGCTTCCAACTGGCGTTCGGGCGAATCCGCGCAAAATTATCTGGTGCGGCACAACATTCCGGTTCTTTGGGATGTGGATACGCGCGCGCTCGTCCTGCACATTCGCAAACTGGGCGCGCTGCGCGGAGTCGTGTCCACCGACGGCACGCCCGCCGAAGTTCTGCTGGCGGAAGCGCGCGCGTTACCTTTCATGGCGGGACTTGAACTCGCCAGCCGCGTCACCTGCGAAAAGAAATATGGCTGGGATAAGAGCTCCATTGAATTGACGGCTGCTCCCTGGCAGGAGGCGATGGGCGAGACGCAGCCCTCCAAGGAAACGCGAAAGTTTCGCGTCGTAGCCTACGATTACGGCATCAAGCAAAATATTCTTCGCCTGCTCGTCGATCACAACTGCGAAGTGACGGTGGTCCCGGCGGCAACCTCGGCGGAAGATACGCTGGCGCTGAAACCCGACGGCGTGTTCCTGTCTAACGGGCCCGGCGATCCCGAGCCTGCCAC
>PMOP01000467.1:7957-8334 GCA_003161495.1 Acidobacteriota bacterium
AATCATCCGGTAAAAAATCTTTTGACCGGGCAGGTTGAGATCACCGCGCAGAATCACGGATTCTGCGTGGACCCGGATTCGCTGCCGTCGAGCGACGTCGAAGTCACGCACCTGAATTTGAATGACCACACGAACGAGGGCTTGCGTCATCGCACGTTGCCGCTCTTTTCGGTGCAGTATCACCCCGAGGCTTCGCCCGGGCCGCACGATTCACATTACTTGTTCCGGCAATTCACGGAGACCATGAAAAACTGGAAGCTTTCCGGCGCATTACGGCGCGGACAGGCCAAGGCCTAACCACACATGCCCAAGCGCACGGACATCAAAAAAATAATGATCATAGGCTCGGGCCCGATCGTGATCGGGCAGGCCTGCGA
>PMOP01000145.1 GCA_003161495.1 Acidobacteriota bacterium
GCGGTAACTTCCAGCGCTTCGACCAGGCCCGATTTTTTTCCGGCCGGCAGGTCGACCTGCGTGACGTCGCCTGTGACCACCGCCTTGGAATTAAATCCGAGGCGCGTCAGAAACATTTTCATCTGTTCGCTGGTGGTGTTTTGCGCTTCGTCCAGGATGACGAAGGAATCGTTGAGCGTGCGGCCGCGCATGAACGCTAGCGGCGCAACTTCCACGATTCCCTTCTCCAGAAATCTTTCCAGCTTATCGGCGTCCAGCATGTCGTACAGCGCGTCGTAAAGCGGGCGCATGTACGGATCGATTTTTTGCTGCAGCGTGCCGGGAAGAAATCCGAGCCGCTCGCCCGCTTCGACGGCGGGACGCGCGAGAATGATGCGGTCCACTTGTTTGGTGAGAAGCGCGGACACCGCCATGGCCACGGCCAGATATGTTTTTCCCGTGCCGCCGGGGCCAACGGCGAAGGTCATGTCGTGCTTTTCAATTGCGGCCATGTATTGGGCCTGGTTGGTACTTTTCGGCGTTACATTTTTCTTGCCGAAAATCCTGGGACGCGCCGGCGCGCCTGGTTCCAGGACTTGTTTCAGCGTCGTTTTCGGATCCTGCGTGGCGACGCGGATCATGGCCTTCACGTCGCCATGATTCATGCGGCGTCCCTCGCGTATCAATTGGTTATATTCGGAAACGATTTTGACGGCACGATCCACCTGGGAAGTCTCGCCTTCGATGGCCAGGTGATCGTCGTCCTGCAACTCGGTGGTAACGTGGAGCGCGGATTCCAGCAATTTGACGTTTTCGTCCAGCGTGCCAAAAAGGGATTCTGCCCCGCCTGCTATTTGTACGGTGCGTCGCATGAAAGATTCGGCTGGCCCGTCTTCAGAATGCCGCCAACCGATAAGGGAAAACCTCCGCCCTACTTGAGGGGCAATTCAAGCGTACTTGAAAGGGACAAAGGGGTCAAGGATATGCACAAAACGTTGCAACGCAAGAAGATAAGGTAAGCGAATGGCTCCATCCGAACGCCTTCAAAGGTGCAAGTACCTGTCCCCGGGTTCCATTGACGGCTTGACCCCAGCAACACAAACTTAAAAGTAGACTGGAAGGAGACTCGGCCGATGGCAATGTGCCCTGCATGCGATCATCAGGTGCGGACGCCGTCTTTCTTGAACCTGGACGGCTGGAAGCATCTCCGCTGCCCTTATTGCAAGGCCCGGCTGGAGATGAAACCGCCGCGCTCTTTTCTTCTGGGGGCGCTCATTGCGCCGCTGTTTGTGCTCGCGCGGCAAGGCCAGCTCTTCGAAATCATTGCTTTCGTCTTCCTGTTCGCAACGATTTTTCTTGTCCTGCTGGAAAGCAGCTATCCTAAACTGCGCCTCCGAAAGCGTCCGCAGGCCAAGCCCGCCGTATGGTTAAAATTTAACAACCCCTTGCGGTAAAGCATTTCAGTGATCTGATGCGGGAATAACGAGCGCGTCCACTTCGCTGGTTGAGACGTCGACTCCCGTACCCGACGATTGCACGTCTCCGCCCACTAGAATCAAACGATTGCCGATCGCGCCAGCCGCAAGGCCATGCCTGCTGACAGGCATTGGCGGCATGATTGACCAGGTGTTGCTGGCGGGGTCGTAGGCTTCCACGGATCGGAACGTCGCCATCATGTGCGGGTCCTGGAATTCGCCGCCGGCCACATAGATACGTCCGTTGATTACGGCATATCCGAGGGCGCTGCGCGTCGAGGGCATGCGCGCGCGCGTGGCGCTCCATTTGTCGGTGGCCGGATCGTATTCCTCGACAACCGAAGTATCCGACGCCAGGCCAATGAACGCCGCTCCGACACGGCCGCCGATTACGTAAATCTTTCCGTTCACTGCGCCGATGGCCGCATGGTTGCGCGGGGTCGGCATGGGAGTTCTCTCGCGCCAGGTGTTCGACTCGGGATCGTATTCCTCAACGTTCCCGACCGAGACTTGGGGCGTAGTTTGACTCACAGCGATCTCCGTCGAACCGGGAGGAAGGCTTACGCCACCGATGACGTAGATTTTGTCGCCAACGGCGGTGGCCACGGGCGAACCCCGCTTGGACGGCATTGGCGCCAAAGCCTTCCACGAATCAGCGGCTGGATCGTACTCCCAGGCGTTATTGATTGGAACCCACGCCGGGGGGCCAGACGGTGGATACACAAATCCGCCGAAGGCGTAAATCTTTCCGTGATATTCCGTAAACGCGACGTGATGCGAGGGAAGCGCCATGGGCTTTTTCTTGGTCCAATGATCGGTTGCGGGATCATATTCGTAGACCAACCCCTTCGGCTTCCAAACTGGAATAAAACCGGCGAAGACATACATCTTGCCGCCCGCCGCCGCGCCCAGGATTTCTTCGGCGGGCTCTGGAAATGGGGCGAGCTTTTCCCATTTGGCCTGCGCAAAAGCGGATGGCGCCGCGGCGTTGAAGGAAAGCATTGCTACGGCAAATTGCAATCCCAGTAACAGAACTTTTTTGAATGCCATGATTCGCTCCCGCATCTTCGGATGCGCGGTACTATACAACGGACGGGCGCGCGTTGCATCCCTTGACTATATTCTCCACATATAAGCGTCATTGACTCGTAGCGTAGACCTCAGCCAGCAGGGCCTGGTTCTCGCAGGGCCAAATCTCCATTGGCTGAAGTTTGTTCTATCTATGTTGCATTCTAAGTAATAATGCTATAGAAAGAACCTCAATGTTACAAATTCGTGCCGCTACCGTATTGATTCTGGGATTTTTGTCGGCGCTGCCCACTTGCGCGCAGCTCAACAACTGTCAATATCGGACGGTGACAGTCAGCGTGAGCACTCCGGATGGATCTCCAGTGCCTCCCCTCGAAAGCGCCAACTTTACGGGAATCTATGGGAAGACACCTATTCACGTAACCTCCGCCGTTATGAATCGCGAACCGGTCCGCGTGGTTCTGCTCCTCGACATAAGCGGCAGTATGAATAGTACGGGTACAGGTTTCGTAGGGAAATTCTCTGTGGACCTAGCCGAACACTTCGCATCCAACATGCCGCCGGAGACAGCGATTGGTCTGGGATTTTTCTACTCCGAATTGATTCCTGTGCTGCGTCCAACCACAGATCGTAAGTCGCTCCTGGATCAACTCGAAGGACTGCGCTCACACCCCGCCTCTCTCAAGGGGAGGACAGCGATATGGGATGCTGTCCTAGGCAGCGTGAAAATGTTCGATCACCCGCATTTGGGTGACGTGATCTATGTGATTAGCGACGGCGGCGACAACGCCAGCAAAATCACTGTGAATCATGTTGTCCAAACCTTGGGAGAATCTGGCATCCGCCTCTCCGCCTTTTTGTTCCAAGCCATGCCCGCCATTAGAAGAACGGCGGAGGAGGAATTGGGCCCGCCATCCGTGGACGAAATGGCGCGAGACACTGGAGGAACGATTCTCACTCAGACGACCCAGAGCATTGGTGTATTGAAAATCAGCGGTGAACCGACTCTTTTTGAAAAGTCCGGCAAGCTTACGCCGTTCGGATCGAATTTGATCTCCCAGTATAAGCAAATCGGGTATTTCTACCGAATTGACTTTGATTTGCAGGAGACCATTAAGAAACCGGCGAGGTTGAAACTAGAGCTAGTGGGACTAGAAAAATCTCAACGGGATAAGATCGCTCTGACGTACCCCCGCGTGCTGCCAGCCTGTCATTGAACGGCTATGGCTGCTGTGCGTTCGTTGACAAAGAGTTGCGCCTCCGCTAGTGTATTTCTATTGCAATCCATGTGAAGAGGAGAAATGAATGGCGCAAGGCGCAGTTACGAAGGTAAAAAAGCGTAAGAAATCGGTCATCAAACGGGCCAAACAGTCCCGCGTGCGCGCGGAAATGAATCGCGCGAACACGACACGCGTGCGAACGATCATGAAGAAGCTGCGCACGGCGATTGCCGCGAAAGATTCCACGTCCGCGGGAAATCTGCTTCATCCTACACTTTCCGCGATCGATCGCGCGATCAGCAAAGGCGTGCTTGAAGAGAATACGGGAAACCGGTACAAGTCGCGGTTGAGCGTGGCGGTAAATGGATTGAGCGCGGCTGCGAAAGCGTAAGTTGGCCGATGGCCGCGATTGAGATTGATGCGATTTGTCAAATTTGAAGGATGCGCCCGGAGAAATGTCCCGGGCGTTTTTCTTTTCTTTGCGCAATTCGATTCCAGGCAGGCCAGCGGCTAAAGCCGTATAGATCGGCATACTTTACGGCACGGCTGAAGCCGTGCCCCACAAAGACTTTCTCCTGTTCACACCGCTTCTAATGCGCGCTCTGTTTGAAAGAATTCCAAATTATGCATTGGCCGGCGAAGCGAGCTGCGTGACCAGGAATTCCATTACGGCGCGCTGACTTGTTCCGCCGGATTTCAGGCGGCTGTCGGCTTCATACAGGGCGGCCAGGCCGTTCGTTAGCTGCGACTTCGGAAATTTTCTGGATTGGCGGATGGCTCGTTCCGCCGCATCGGAACGCATCTTCAGGCGCCCGGCGGCTTGATAACCGTTGGTGCCTGCGGGCAATTCCTGGGCTTCGAGAAGTTTTCGGAATGTCCATGCGAGCGCGCCAAGCAAGGCGGGCGCGGGTTCGCCGTCGCGCAAGAGCTTGTCGAGAAAGGCGAGGACTTGCGCGGGTTTGCGCTCGGCCAGCATGCCCGCGAGATCCCAGACTTCATATTTTCGCGCGGAGATTACCAGGAGATCGACGTCGGCTCGCGTGATTTTTCGCCGCTCGCCGGCATAGGCGGAAAGTTTTTCCAGTTCCGTGCGGATCGCGGCGAGTTCGCCGTTCAGAATGTCGCAGAGTTCTTCCGCCGCGTCCTGGTCCAGAGTGGCTCCCAATTCCCTGGCCATTTCAAGAGAAAGCGGGACGGCGAGGCGGGCGCGTTCGGCGGGATCGGTCGACAGCTCCACCGAAACCGTGACAGTTTTTTCCGCGAACATTTTGGCGAGGCGCATTCGCTGGTCCAGAGCCGCGGCCTCGAAAACGAGAACCGTGAATGGGGCGGGATTGTCCAGATATTCGGAAATCTGTTTGACGAGCGAATCGCGCGAATCGTCTCCCAGCCGCTCCCAGGCTTCCACGTCGCTGACGAAAATCACTTGTTGCGGCGCGAGCATGGGCGTGGTCTGCGCCTGGCCCAGGATCGCGGAAACATCGTCATCTTCCGCGGAAACTTTTCGCACGCCCCAGTCGCGCGTTCCTTCGGCCACGTAGGCGTCGACGAGTTTCGCGCGGCACATGTCGCGCAGATACGTGTCCGCACCCACGAGTAGAATTCCGGGAATGGGCTTCCCTTTTGCAAGACGCGCCAGGAGTTCATGCGGCGTGACACTGGCCATCAGAAATTCTCCACAACGTCGGAAACGAGGCGGGATGCGAAATCGCGTGACATGCGTTCCAGCGCGGGGCCCTGCTCGTCAAAAAATTTGGACGGATCGGTGGAAATTTCGTAGGGCTCGCGAAAAAGATAGTTATCGTTTTTGTAGAGAACCTTTTTTGTTTCGCGATCTTCGAGCGAGACTTTCATGTGCACGGAGACGAGCATGGTGGTGGCGCGCGCTGACGTCGTGTTCGCCGCCGGAACGGTCGTGGAATTGGGAGTCATGGTCGGCGTCGTGTCAAACACCACGGGAATGGCTTCGAAGCTCGTAATTTCGCCGTGTAGCACCGCATCCGCGGAATCTTCGGATGAAACGATTCGGTACTTGGTGCGCGCGATGAATTCGTGGACCACCGCCTCCGTCATGCGCTGCTCGATGCGATACCGGGGCGTGTCGTTTTTGAGCGCGGGAACGGCGATGACTTTCAGGCCGGGCAGCATTTGAGAGACGGTGCCCCCGACGTGATAGCCGCACGCGGAGAGGAACAGGGCCACGACGACGCAGAGGCATTGCGGAAGAATTTCAAATCTCCAATTTGATATTTCAGATTTGAAATTTGAAATCTGAGATTTCAGATTTGAGATTTCAGATTTCAGATCTGCCCACTCCCCATCAACCGTCTCAACACACGATCAGGATAAATCCCCTGCCGCGCTCCTACAATCCCGCCCCATGCATGAC
>PMOP01000302.1:0-2444 GCA_003161495.1 Acidobacteriota bacterium
GCATCCTGCTTCAGATGGTTGAGCACCGTCCAGCCCAACATATCCGGCAGAAAAACATCCAGCGACACAGCCGTCGGATGGAACTCACGGGCCAGAGCGAGCGCCTCGCTTCCTCGCCCGGCAATCAGGACCTTGAATCCGCTGTCGTGGGAAAGGTCGCGAAGGACTCGCGCGTAGTGCGGGTCATCTTCAACAATCAACAGAACGGGGTCATCCGCCTGCAGATTTTCACGGTCATCGGAGACCTGTTCGACGAGCCGTTCCGAAATTAAGCCGCTGGCCGACTGGGACAACGAAACGGGCGGCAGAGCTTTTTTCTCCGGAACGCCTACGCCCGTGGACGGTCCTACATAGGTTTGCGGCAAAAAGAGGGTGAAGGTGCTCCCTTCGCCTGGCACGCTGCGCAATTGGATTTCACCGCCCAGGAGGCTGGCCAATTCGCGGCTGATGGCAAGGCCGAGACCCGTGCCTCCGTACTTGCGGCTGGTGCCGGCGTCGGCTTGCTGGAAAGCCTCGAAAATAATTCTCTGTTTGTCCGCCGGGATACCGATACCCGTGTCGGTCACTTTGAACGCCACAACGGAGGCAGCGCCGGCAAGAACCGGATGAGATTCACTCCAGCCCTTATCGGCCAGGGACACGGACAAATTGACGCTTCCATGTTCCGTGAATTTGAACGCGTTGGAGAGCAGGTTCTTGAGTACTTGCTGTAAACGCTTAGAGTCGGTAACAAGGCTGCGCGTCAGGCGTGGATCCGAGCGTACCTCGAATTCCAGCCGCCGGTTTTCCGCCTCGTGCCGGAACGGCCGCGCGACCATGTCGAGCAGGCTGCTGAAGAAAACCTCCTCGGCTTCCACGGATACCGTCCCGGATTCGATTTTCGACAGGTCGAGAATGTCGGTGATCAGGTTCAGCAAATCCGTTCCTGCACCGTGAATGGTGCGCGAAAACTCCACTTGCTTCGGCGTCAAATTCCCGTCGGGGTTATCGCTGAGCTGCTGGCCCAGGACCAGAATGCTGTTAAGCGGCGTGCGCAACTCGTGGGACATGTTGGCCAGGAATTCCGACTTGTATTTGGAAGTAAGCGCCAATTCCTTTGCCTTTTCTTCCAAAGCTCGGCGCGCCTGCTCGATTTCCTGGTTCTTGCGCTCCACTTCCACGTTTTGTTCGGCCAACTGTTGCGCTTTCTGCGCAAGTTGCTCGTTGGTCTGCTGCAACTCTTTTTGCTGCGTCTGGAGTTCAATGGCCAATTGCTGAGACTGTTTCAACAATCCTTCCGTCTGCATGGTGGCTTCAATACTGTTGAGCACGATGCCGATGCTGGCCGTCAATTGTTCAAGAAACGCGAGGTGCGACGCGGTGAAGGAACTGAGCGAAGCCAGTTCGATGACCGCTTTTACGCGATCCTCAAAAAGGACAGGCAACACGATAATATTCCGCGGCGCGGCCTGGAAAAGGCCTGAACGGATCGGCACAACGTGCCGCGGCATATCGATGATCAACATGCGCCGCTTCTCCGCCGCGCATTGCCCAATCAGTCCTTCGCCTACGGCTACCCGCTTCGGGTGGCCGTCCTTCCCGTTGTCCGCAAATGAGGAAAGAAGGACGAGCTCGGCGGATTCTTCCGTTTCCATCTGATAGAGCACGCCTTGTTGCGCGCCGACGAGTGGCGCGAGTTCCGACAAAAGCATTCTGCCAACGCTGGTCAGATCGCGTTGCCCTTGCAACATGCCGGTAAATCGCGCCAGGTTCGTCTTGAGCCAATCCTGCTCTGTGTTGCGATCCGTCGTCAGGCGCAAGTTGTCGATCATGGTGTTGATGTTGTCTTTTAGTTCCGCGACCTCGCCGCTCGCCTCCACTTGAATGGATCGCGTCAGGTCGCCCTTGGTCACCGCGGTCGCAACTTCCGCGATCGCGCGGACTTGGTTGGTCAGGTTATCCGCGAGCAGGTTCACGTTTCCGGTGAGGTCCTTCCAGGTTCCGGCGGCGCCGGGCACGTTGGCCTGGCCTCCGAGTCGTCCTTCGACGCCTACTTCGCGTGCCACGGTAGTTACCTGGTCGGCGAACGTCGCCAGAGTGTCCGTCATGTTGTTAATGGTGTCCGCAAGCGCGGCGACTTCGCCCTTGGCTTGCACGGTGAGCTTCTTCGTGAGTTCGCCATTGGCGACCGCGGTAACAACTTTTACGATTCCGCGAACCTGTTCGGTGAGGTTCGCAGCCATAACGTTTACGTTGTCGGTAAGATCCTTCCACGTTCCCGCGACGCCGGGCACCTTCGCCTGGCCGCCGAGCTTGCCGTCGGTTCCGACTTCGCGCGCCACGCGAGAGACTTCCGCCGCGAACGCGTTGAGTTGGTCCACCATTGTGTTAATGGTGTCCTTCAATTCCAGAATTTCACCTTTCACGTCGACCGTAATCTTGCGCGACAGGTCGCCGCGCGCCAC
>PMOP01000302.1:2574-2699 GCA_003161495.1 Acidobacteriota bacterium
TTCAGCTGCAGGATTTCGCCGCGCACGTCGACGGTAATCTTTTTGGAGAGGTCGCCGGTGGCAATAGCAGTCGCCA
Source organism: Acidobacteriota bacterium (assembly GCA_003161495.1). GTDB lineage: Bacteria > Acidobacteriota > Terriglobia > Acidiferrales > UBA7541 > Palsa-360. The sequence continues at coordinate 2,651 of PMOP01000302.1, forward strand.
CCTCGGCGATATTTCTAACCTGGCCTGTGAGGTTGCTGGCCATGAAGTT
>PMOP01000179.1 GCA_003161495.1 Acidobacteriota bacterium
CTTCAGCCTGCGGGGTTTGGCGCGCGAAAGGATTAAAACCCGCAAGCTGAAGCATGCGCCACTCAAGCGCCACTCCTCATGCCCGTGTACAATCAAATGGCAAAATAAAGAGCCCACAGAAAGATTTTTAGAAAGGCGCCATGGCAAAGTTTGAAAAACACATTTTCATCTGCACGAACCAGCGGCCGGACGGCAACCCGCGCAGCTGCTGCAATCCCTCGGGCAACGCCGAACTTCATCGTGCATTCAAGGAAAAATTATCCGCCCGCGGAATTCCCGGCGACAAAGTGCGCGCCAATAAGGCCGGATGCCTGGAGCAGTGTGAGGTCGGCCCGACGGTAGTCGTGTATCCCGACGCCGTCTGGTACGGCGGCGTGACGCCCGCGGACGTCGACGAAATTATCGACTCGCACATTGTCGGCGGCCGCCTTGTCGAGCGCTTGATCATTCCAGATTCCGTCTTGAACAATACACAGAAGAAGTAGTGGCCGCCAATTGACACTCGCGCACAGCCGTCGTAGTCTCGCGCCACGTTCGTGATGGAATTCAATTCCGTCCAGCCCGGAGGTATCGATGAAGTTGAAGGCATGCCTTTTTGTATTGTCCGCGATCCTCGCTTCTCCTTTATTCGCGCAGCAAAGCGCCCCTGAACTTTCTTTTGACTCCGTTCCCGATTTCTTCAAGCTTCCGCCGGGAATGAATTTCGGCGAAGTTCCCGGCGTGGCCGTCAATTCCAAGGGACACGTCTTCGTGTTCACACGCTCCAATAGCGCCAATGGCCCCGCTTACGCGCCCGCGGCGGCGCAACTCTTCGAGTTTGACGCGAACGGCCAATACATCCGCGAAATCGGCAAGGGCCTTTACGCCTGGTCCGAAGCCCACAGCGTGCGCATCGACAAGGACGACAACATCTGGGCCATCGACAAAGGTTCCGACATGGTGATCAAGTTCAACCAGGCGGGCCGCGTGGCCATGGTTTTCGGGCGCCGCGCTGAAGGAGCCGACGAGGACAGTAAGCCGTGGGGCCATCCAAATCCGCCGCTTCCCGCCGTGGACGGGCTTTTCCGCCAGCCCACCGACGTCGCCTGGGATTCCGACGGCAACATCTACATCACCGACGGATACGTCAACTCGCGCGTCGCGAAATATGACAAAAACGGCGACTGGATAAAATCCTGGGGCGAAAAAGGCACCGCGCCGGGGCAATTTCGCCTGCCGCATGCTATCGTCATCGACCGCAACAACAATCTCTACGTCGGCGATCGCACCAACCGGCGCGTTCAAGTCTTCGATACCGACGGAAAATTTCTGCGCATGTTTACGATCGATGTGCCTCCCGTTCCTGGAACGCACGCCGTCAATGGCAATACTCCCACAGGCGACCGCCTCGCCGCCGTGCTCGGCGCTCCCAATTCCATTTGCATCACGCCCGGCGCGAACCAGGTGCTTTATATTGGAGAAACAACATTTCCCGGGCGCATCTTCAAAGTTTCGCTGGATGGAAAAGTGCTCGGCGTGATCGGCCGCTCGGGCCGCCAATTAAAACAGTTTTCCGGCGCGCACCAGCTAGCCTGCGCTTCGGACAATGTTATCTATGCCGCGGAAACATCCAACTGGCGCGTCCAGAAATTAATAATTCATCCCCAGAAATAAAAAATCCGCAAAAAGTAGCACAGGCACTCTTGCCTGTGCGGTTTTGATGCTCGCCGCTCAATATAGCGCTTAAAGTTTGAGAAAACCGCACAGGCAAGAGTGCCTGTGCTACCGGATGCGAACCTCGACGGTATGGTTTATTTCTTTCGAGACCCCAGCTTAGCGCCGCCAGGAGCTGGATCGAGCCCGCGGTGCGCAATTTCAAGCGCCGTGAGCAAGGCACGCGCCTTGTTCACCGTCTCCGTAAATTCCTTTTCGGGGACCGAGTCGGCGACAAGCCCCGCACCGGCCTGCACGTACGCCACGCCCTTCTTCACCACCATGGTGCGAATGGCGATGCAGGAATCCAGATTCCCCGAAAAGTCGAGGTATAGGATCGCCCCGCCGTAAATGCCGCGCCGTGTGGGCTCGAGTTCGTCGATGATTTCCATCGCGCGAACTTTCGGCGCGCCGGAAAGCGTTCCTCCGGGAAAGCAGGCGGCCAGCGCATCGAAGCAGTCCACATCCTCGCGCAAGCGTCCGCGCAAACTCGAAACGAGATGCATTACGTGCGAATAGCGCTCAACAAACATCAGCTTCTCGACGCGCACCGTTCCGTAGTCCGAAACACGGCCCAGATCGTTGCGCCCCAGATCGACAAGCATGATGTGCTCGGCCTGCTCCTTGGGATCGGCGGCCAGTTCGGCTTCCAGCGCCGAGTCTTCTTTTTCATCGGCGCCGCGCCGTCGTGTCCCGGCGATGGGCCTGTAAAACGCCTGGCGTCCTTGCACCTTCACAAGCATTTCAGGCGAACTGCCAACCACAGAAAGATCGTTCAGCTTCAAGAAATACATGTACGGTGACGGATTCACGACGCGCAGCGAGCGGTAAATCTCAAAAGGATCGGCGTCGGTTTTCGCAGCGAAACGCTGGCTGATGGCCACTTGAAAAATATCGCCCGCGCGAATGTATTCTTTCGATTTCTCCACCGCCTTGAGAAATTTGGCGCGCGAGAAATTAGACGTAACCTTGAATGCCCGCGGACTGCGGCGCTTCGGATGTTCCGCCGTGACAGGCAGATCCAGGCGCCGCCGCGTGGCCCGGATTTCGCGCACGGCCTGATTGTATTTCGCGCGCAAGCTGCCTTCGCCTTCGGTAAACACGTTGCGTACGATCCAGACTCTGTGCCGCACGTGATCGAACACAACGAGCCCGAGAAAAAACATCATCACGGCGTCGTCCATGCCCACATCATCGCGTGTCGTGTCCGGGATGCGCTCGATGAGACGCACCATGTCATACGCAAAATAGCCGATCGCGCCCGCCACAAGCGGCGGCAGCCCCGGCACACGCACCGGGCGATACCTCTCCACGCGGTTGCGCAAATAATCGAGCGGATTTTCCTGCACCCAGGATGTGCGGCTATCGCTTTCCAGCACGCACGCGCCGTTGACGTAGCGAAACACCTCGCTCGGGTTCGCGCCCACAAATGTGTATCGCGCGATTTTCTCCCCGCCTTCGACGCTTTCGAGCAGGCAGGCATACCGCGCATTGTGCGCCAGCCGCAGATACGCCGAAACCGGCGTCAGCGTGTCGGCCGTGAACGTGTCGTACACCGGCACGAGATTCCCTTGCCGGGCAAGCTTGCAGAACTTTTTGAAGTCAGGCTGAATCATTTACTCCTCGTACTCCTCGGCGATTCCCTGGCGATACGCAAATATTTTTTCACGCGCTGGCGATCACGAGCCGCGCACCTTTAATTTCTCTTCCCGATCCAATGCCGCAACCACGGCGCGGCGCATCGCGTTTTCCGGAGCGCGCTCCCCCGTCCAAATTTCGTACTGCGCAAAGCCTTGCGCGAGAAACATTTCCACGCCGGAAAT
>PMOP01000308.1 GCA_003161495.1 Acidobacteriota bacterium
GTGTAGCCATCATTGTTGGCGCGCAGGCTCCGCCACCTCCAGGCCCGTTCGGTGAAAGAGGCCCTGGGATGGGTGGGCCAATGGCTGGCATGTTTCAATTCGGCGGGCTGGTGGGAGGTTTTGGCGGCAAGCTTGTGACGGGCAAGCCGATCCAGGCGAACTTAAAGATCGTCCGTACGGAGAATCTGTCCGGGGGCAACATGATTTCCAATACCACCACCGGCACGTACGCGCGCGGCTTGGATGGCAGCACGTCTCGTGACTTGAAATTCGCGGCGATTGGTCCCTGGGCGGCATCGGGGAAGGTTCAGGAATTTACTTACATCCGGAATGTGGCGAAGGGCATGCAGTACATCGTCAATGTTCCGAAGGGAACCTACCAGGCGTTCGCAATCCGCGTACATGTTCCCTCGCAATCTGAAAAAAAGGGCCGGCCGAACCGCCCTGACTCGACCAACGAAGTCGTGACGGACAATCCGAATGCAACGTATACAGATCCGGTTACGAACACGTCCTATACTGTCGATGATCGAAAAGTAACGCGAACCATCCCTGCGGGCGCGATCGGAAACACTCTGCCGATTGTTATTACGACGGAGCGCCTCTACTCGGCTGCCTTGGACCTGCTGCTGGAGGAAACGCACACCGACCCGCGCTTTGGGACAACGACCTACCAGTTGTCCAGCATCGGGCAGTCGCCCGCCGCTTCTCTCTTCCTGCCGGATANNNNCCGCCTCCGCCTCCGCAGGATTAGACTACATTTAGGCTTGTGTCACGGGCAATGGCCGAAATAATGGCTGTACGATAAACCTACCAACCCTTCTTTTTCCGCGCCCACGCGTTTGACAAGTGTGTATAAAATGTGTATCGTGATTTGTGCGCAGCCGCGAGGTCATCCGGCGGTTGCTGGACGATGGTTGGTATGAAGTCAACCATGTTGGGAGTCACAAGCAGTTCAAGCATCCCACCAAGCAGGGTAGGGTAACCGTTCCCGTGCCTAGCCGGGACATACCAATTGGCACGTTGAGAAGTATTGAGAGACAAGCGAAAATCAGGCTAAGAGACCGATGAATTACATCGCGTTTTTGCACAAGGATCGTAAGTCCGACTACGGAGTGAGCTTCCCCGATTTTCCCGGATGCATAACCGCGGGCAAGACGATGGAAGAGGCGCACCGGAATGCGGTTGACGCTCTGACGCTGCATATCGACGGAATGAGGGAAGACGGCGAGGCAATTCCCAAGCCTTCCACATTAGATCGCCTGGAAAAGTATTCGGCACGCCCCGGCGCGATGTTGCTTTTGGTGGATATTCCCATGGATGAGAAAACAGTCCGCGTAAATATCACCGCACGGCAAAGCCAGATTGACACGATTGACCGACTGGCCGAATCAGCAGGCATGACACGTTCCGCCTACCTCGTACGGTCCGCGATGAAAGAAATTAAAAAGCGCAGTCCCTCTCCTGCAAATCCCCGCCGCTGATCAGCTTCGCGCACTCGTGCTGATTTGACAGCATCGGGTCGCGCGCTTACTATCGAAATTCGAGTTCCCGGCGCGGAGCTTGCTGTTGTTGACAGGCGGCCTGCCATCGTAAGGGTCCACTAAACATTTCAAGCGGAAAGGGCGAATGAGCACTCCCCGAGCCAAGCCAAAATACTATTTAACGACGCCGCTGTACTACACGAATGGCATGCCGCACATCGGGCACACTTATTCGACAATCGTGGCGGATACGATCCGGCGATACAAGCGCATGCGGGGATTTGAAGTGTTCATGACCACCGGCGCCGACGAGCACGGCGTGAACGTCGAGCGGTCCGCGCAAAAAGCGGGGAAATCCCCGCAGGAATTTTCCACGGAAATAGCCGTGCAGTGGAAGCGGTTGTGGGACGATCTGGGAGTTCCGGGCGATGAGTTCATTCGCACCACGGATGAAAAGCACCACCGCACTGTGCAGTGGCTCTTCAAGCGCTGCCGGGACAACGGCTTCATCGAGAAGGGCCACTACACCGGGCAATACTGCGTGCACGACAATGCCTACGTGGTGGACGCGGGACCGGGCGACGCCTGCCCCGATTGCGGACGCCCGACGGAAACCGTCACCGAAGAAAATTATTTTTTCAAACTCTCCGAATTCCAGCAAAAGCTTCTCGACTTTTACGCGGCCAATCCCGATTTCATTCAGCCGGAGAGCCGCCGCAACGAGGTTCTGAGCTTCGTAAACGGCGGTCTGAAAAATCTATCGATCACGCGAACAACGATTCGCTGGGGAATTCCAGTGCCGGGCGAGGCGCCGCACGTTTTTTATGTGTGGTTTGACGCGCTGATCGGGTATCTGAGCGCGGTCGGCGGCCCAAGTTACGACGAGCGCGGCCTCTGGCCCGCCGATTTACATATCGTCGGCAAGGAAATTATTCGATTTCACGCGGTGTACTGGCCCGCGTTTCTGATGGCGGCGGATTTGCCGCTGCCCCGCCAGATTTGGGCTCACGGCTGGCTGCTGTTTGACAGTGAGAAGATGAGCAAGTCGCGCGGCAATGTGGTGAGGCCGCGCCCCATCGTCAACGCGCTGGGCATCGAGCCGCTGCGCTATTACTTGTTGCGCGAAATTGTCTTTGGACAGGACGGCAGCTTTTCCTACGATGCGCTGGTCACGCGGTACAACAGCGACCTCGCGAACGGTCTCGGCAACCTCGCCAGCCGCACGCTCACGATGATCGAGCGGTACTTTGGCGGAGAAATTCCAAAGCCTACGCCGGCACGGGACAGGGAATCGGACGCCCCCGGCACTGCGGACTTTGCCAACGAAGCGCTGACCAAGGTGATGCATTTGTACGACCGGTTCAGTTTTTCGCTCGCGCTGGAATCGATCTGGGAGATTGTCGCCATGATCGACAAATACATTACGGTCCAGAAACCGTGGGCGCTTGCTGAAAAGCCGGAGGATCGCGAGCGCCTGGCGACAGTGCTCTATACGGCTGCGGAAGGCTTGCGCATCGCGACAGCGCTGGCGCATCCCGTGCTGCCGCAGGCGACGCAAAAAATATGGGTTCAATTGGGGCAGACCGAGCCGCTCGCCGGAATCCAATTGGACTTTCTTTCCTGGGGACAACTTAAGCCCGGAACAAAAACGGGGAAGCCGGAAGGAATTTTCCCGCGCGTTGATAAATCCGAAACGATTGCGAGGATTGAAACCATGGAGCAAGAACAGAGTAAAGCACCGGAAGCGCCGGCAGCAGCGGCGGCAAACACTCCCTCAGGTCCTGTCGCTGCCGCGGCGCCCGCCGCTGCCGCACCGTCATCGAAAATTGGCATCGAAGACTTCGCCAAAGTGGAGATGCGCGTTGGGCAGGTCAAGACCGCCGAGCGCGTAACTGGCGCGGACAGGCTTTTGCAACTGCAGGTCGATATCGGCGATGAAGTGCGCCAAATTGTCGCGGGCCTGGCGCTGGCGTATAAGCCGGAGGATCTCGTGGGGCGCAAAGTTGTGGTGGTGACAAATTTGGCGCCGCGAAAACTACGCGGTGTCGAATCGAACGGCATGATTGTCGCGGCTTCACTGCCGGATGGCGCGCCCGTACTGGCCGGATTCCTCGAAGAAGTGCCGGTAGGGGCGAAGCTGAAGTAGGACGGGCTTCAGCCTGTCGCTTTTGTGCGAAAGCTCCGACGATTTGAAAAACTCAAACCCGACAGGCTGAAGCCCGTCCTACTTTGACCATGGACCTGATCGATTCACACGCGCACGTGGACGTATCCGACTTTGACGCGGATCGCGACGCCATGCTCGATCGGGCGAGGGCTGCGGGAGTGGGGACGCTCTTGGCGATCGGCAACGGCCCGGAAATCGAAAAGCTGGGAGCAGCCGTTCCTTACGCTGAGGCGCATGATTGGATTTACGCCGCCGCCGGGATTCACCCGCACGAAGCGCGACATGCCACAGACGCTCATTACGCAGAACTGGACCGCCTGGCGCGGAGTCCGAGAGTGATCGCCTGGGGAGAGATCGGCCTGGACTATCACTACGACCATTCACCGCGTGAGGAGCAGGCCCGCGTATTTCGCCATCAACTTGGCCAGGCGCGCGCGGCGAGCAAACCGGTAATCATCCATTGCCGCGAAGCGTGGGCGGATTGCCTGAATATTCTGGAAGAAGACTGGCGGAGTTCCGGCCTGGGCGGAATTTTCCATTGCTTCACAGGAACGTTAGACGAGGCGCGACGCGGCATGGAAATTGGTTTTCTCGTCTCTTTCGCGGGAAATGTGACATATCCTAAGGCCCAGAATTTGCGGGACGTGGCGCGGGAAATTCCGCTGGACCACTTGCTCGTGGAAACCGATTCGCCGTTCCTGGCTCCTCAGACTCGCCGGGGAAAAAGAAATGAGCCGGCGTATGTCGCGGAAGTGGCGCAGACCATCGGTAATGTGAGAAACTTGCCAGCGACGCAGGTGGCTGAAACGACGGCGGCAAACTTTCGACGGTTTTTTGGTATCGGCCGTTCCGGAAATCGAATTGGGGCAATCCCTGGAGGGGTGTCATCTCACTTCTGACGGCGAAGGAAATTTTCGATCTTGTTCGCGATGACCTGGTCAAGGTCGAGCGGGAGCTTGCGCTCCAGAACGGTTCTGCGATCGAGCCGGTGGCGGAAATCTCGCGCTATCTGCTGGAAGGCGGCGGGAAGAGGTTGCGCCCGGCCCTGTTGCTTCTTTCGGCGGGATATGCGGGATACCGGGGCGGAAGCGCCATCCGTCTTGGCGCCGTCGTCGAGTTGATCCACAGCGCCACGCTGATTCATGATGACGTGATTGACGGTGCGAACACGCGCCGCGGCCGGCCGTCGGCCAATTCCCGTTGGGGAAATCACCGGAGCGTTCTCGCAGGGGACTGGCTGTACATGCAGTCGTTTCAGATGGCGCTCACGGAACGCAACTTCAAGATCCTCGACGTTTTGATTGAGCTGACGCAAAACATGGTGGAGGGCGAGCTTCTGCAATTGGCCAAGCTCGGGCGAATGGATTTGACTGAGCAGGATGCGGTCGAACTCGCGGCGCGCAAGACAGCTTGTTTGTTCGCCGGTTGCGCCCGGCTGGGCGCGGTCCTTGGAAACCTGGACGACGCGGGCGAGCAGGCGATGGCCGATTACGGACACTATGCCGGCCTCGCATTCCAGCTGGTGGATGACGTTTTGGATTTCACAGCTTCTCCCGAAAAACTAGGAAAGCCGGTGCTGAGCGATTTGAAGGAAGGCAAGGTCACGCTGCCCTTGATCTACGCGCTGGAAAGCGACGGCGCTGCGGGAAAGCGCCTGGTGCGCACGGTGCTTGAGGAAAAAGGATTTGAGAGCGTTCGCCCGGAGGAGATCACGGCGCTCGTGCGTGAATCTGGCGCGCTGGACCGCACGCGAGCGGCCGCTCATGATTTTGCCGCGCGCGCAAAGGCATGCCTGAACGGAAATGCGACATCGGATTTCGGACGGGCGCTGCGAACGGTTCCGGATTTCATTCTCGACCGCGACAATTAGCGGGAGTCCTTCGCGTTTCGATTTCTCCTATGCTGCCGTTCAAGGTTATTTATCACCCGCAATACGATCTGGACCTCGGGCGGCACGTTTTCCCCTCTGAAAAATTCAAGCTGATTCATGATGCGCTGCTCGCCGAGGGAATCGCGGAGCTGAGCGATTTTCTGCAGCCAGGGCCCGCGCCCGACGAAGACATCTTGTGTGTGCACACGCCCGCGTATGTAAACAAGCTGCTAATGGATTCCCTTACGCTGAGCGAACGCATGAAGCTGGAAATTCCCCTCTCGGATTTAACCCGGAACGCTTTCTGGCTTGCGGCCGGTGGATCGACGCTGGCTGGGCACAAGGCGCTCGAGGATGGATTCGCCGCCAACTTAAGCGGGGGTTTTCATCACGCCTATCCGGGACATGGCGAGGGATTTTGCATGGTCCACGATGTTGCCGTCGCGATCCGTTCGCTGCAAGCGGCAGGGAAGATCCGCACGGCGATGACGGTGGACACGGACGTTCATCACGGCAACGGGACGGCGGCGATTTTTGAAAGCGATACGACGGTCTACACTCTTTCCATCCACCAGGAGAATAACTATCCGATGCCGAAGCCTCCTTCCGATGAGGACATCGGCCTCGAGGATGGCACGCGCGACCAGGAATATCTTGGCGCGCTCGAGAAGGGACTTCTGCGCGCTTTTAAGAAGATGACGCCGGATATAATTTTTTATGTTGGTGGCGCTGACCCCTATCGCGAGGATCAGCTCGGCGGCCTGGCGCTGACGATCGAAGGTTTGCAGAAGCGTGACCGTCTCGTCTTCGAGCATGCGCGGCGCAAGGGAATTCCGGTAGCATCCATGCTCGCGGGAGGATATGCGCGGCAAGTGGCGGATACGGTGCGCATTCACGTCAACACGATCATCGCCGCGCGGGACGTCGCATTGCAGCAATTTCCCGCCGGAAATAAATAAGCGAATCGAAATAGTGGATTTGGTTTTGTGGCGCCGGCGTCCCGCCGGCGGGTTCGCTACGGCCATGCAAGACAAAAAATCGCCGGCGAGACGCCGGCGCCACAAAATGCGACCTTGAAACGACGAGTCCCTTTTCGATATGCCTTCACTAAACCTAATTATTAGGGAGCAGGGGCTACGGAAGCTTTGGTGATCGCGGCGGCGGCAAGTTCTGTGAAGCCGTCCGGAGCGAAGCCTTGCGTGCGGTAGGCGATTTTCCCGGACTTATCCAGCACCAGGATGGTCGGAATCGATTCGACGTGGAACGCCTGGCCGACTCCATCCGCGAAGACCAGAGCGCCTCCAGGTTTGCGATCCTTAAGATAGGTCGCGACCTGAGATTCATCCTCGTCGGAGTTTATCGCCAGGAAAACTACATCGTCGCGGCCCGAGAATTTCGTCCGCACATCGGACAGCATCGATTCCATTTGATTGCAGTAGGCGCACCAGGTCGTCCAGAAATTCAGGATGACGACTTTTCCATGCGAATCGGCCAGCTTCATGGGGCCGCTGCCGTCGATGCGCCGCAAACTGAATTGGAGGGGATCGGTTACATCTTTATTGTAAACGGGCGCATCGGGCTTCTCAGCTTTGGCCACTTCACGGCCGCGGTCGTAGGCCGATAACACGATGTCGCCGAGCCCGGCGGTCGAATCGTGCGTAAACCTCCACAGATTGCCCATGCGCGAGCGGAGCATATCGAGATCCACGGAAGGACCGTTCGTGTCCAGTTGTTCCTGGCTGGCCAGAATGAACGATGTCGCATATTGCCGCACGGCTTCGTCGGCATGTTTATTTTCCTCGGCAATTTCGCCGAGCGCCAGCGCGGCCTCGGCATTGGGAAGCAGACGGAATCCGGCCGTGAGGTCCTTTACGGCTTCTTCATTTTTGCGCAGGTGATGTTGCACGCGGCCGCGCAACACATACAGGTCCGCCATGAATTTGTTGCGGCCCGTTTGCCAATCCTCCAGCGTCATCTGCTGGGGACGCGATTCCGGATCGGCCTTGGAGACGCGGTCGAGCAGGCGTGTATCGTAATCGATGGCGCGGAGCTGGCTCGCTTCGTCGGGCAATTTTTCGAGGAGAGTGACGGCCAGATACATTGACTGGCTGTCTTCGGGCTGGATCGCGATCACTTTCTCCGCGTAATCGAGCGCGCTTTTCTGGTTGTGAAGATTCATCTCCGATTCCAGGAGCGCGCGGTAAATCGCCGCGCGCCGCGGTGAATCGGGATACTTGACGAGGTAGTCTTCCAAGGTTTTGACGAGCGTGGCGCTGTCGTTTCCGGCCTGGCGCACGAGAAGCTGCAATTCCGCGTCGGGGTCGAGCGCCGATTCCTTGGGTTCGGCCGCGCTATCGTCGCTATTTGGCTGCGCGTTTTGCTGCGGGGCAGCGGACGATTTTTTTGCGGGAGCTTTCGCCGGAGGCGCGCCGGAAGACGCGGGTGATTGTTGTCCCGAAGCAACTCCAGTCAGGACCAATGCTAGAAGGCATGCAAGGAAAAATATTCGCCATCGCATAGGTCGGGATTGTAACTCGAAATGAAGCGGCAGGATTGGAAAAACCTTGCGAGATCGCACGGAGCCCTTACTTGAAATCCAATAAGACGTCCACAGTGTGGCGGCTCGTATCAGGCCGAAGCAAATGGCCAAACTCGTTGTAATGCACTGGCAGGTCGCCAAAAATATCGCGGCTGGGTTTGGCCAATATTTTCATGTGCAATTCGTAATAGCCGTCGTCAAAAATCTGCCCCGGCGCGATCTGCCAGGCCTGTCGCAAGCGTTTTTCGGCGTCGAGTGATAAGCCGGTGATGATCATGTCGCCCATGCGGTACTGCGGGCCCTCGGAAATATTGACGCGATAGGTAACCTGGCGAGCCGCGTCGTCGAATTGCGGTTCGGCGCTGAGCTTCCTATCCAGATAGCCGCGCTGCCCGTAATAGGTTTCTATTTTTTGCCACAGGGCTTCGATCTTCATGCCATCCGCTATTTCGCCGGGTTTCAGATCCACGGCTGCGTCCAGATCCATGGAGGGCACGGACACATTTCCTTGCCAGGAAACTGCTTTCCATGAATAAGCGGAACCCGGGGCGATGGGAATCGAAAGCTCCACCGCGGTTTCCTTGGGATCGTTCGCGTCGGGAATCGGGTGCGTTTGCGGCGGCCCGATTTGCGCGCGGAGAAAACCTTTGGCGATGTACAGCGGCCGGACATGTTCGTTCTCAAAAACTTCGGCGGCGAAGAGGGAATAAGGCTGGCCCTTGATGTCGGAAACGCGGTCCTTCAGCCGCTCCGAATTCGCGGCAATGGAATCGCCGAACTGCACGGATTGAACACGAAGTCGCGGGCCCTCGACGCGAAACTGCATCACCATCCCTTCGCCCACGGCCTTCGCAAGAAGTTGGTGCGTCACACTTCCCTTGATTTTTTGCGAAGCCAGCAGGTCTTCGATGACGGCCGTCATTTCATCGATCAGCGTTCCGTCGCCCGGCGCTTCGCCGGTAAACAGGCCGACATCCTTTCGGATCGCGCTTCCAATCTCGGCATCGGTGAACCACGGAAAATTGTCGAACGAAACCGAATAGGTGGGCGCCTCCTTTACCTGGAATTCCAGGTTGATCGCATCGCCCTTCGCGGTGTAACGGAAATTGACCGCGGAAAAAATACCGAGAGCCGCCAGAAGATTGGTGGCGTCCTGAATCTGCGCCGCCGTGACTACGTCGCCCGTCTTCAGTCCGCTGGCCGCGATGACCTGATCGGCTGGGAATTTTTGAATCCCGGTGATTTTGATGGAGGCAATCGTGGAGCTTGGAGGAGAATTCGTGGCGGGTGTTTGCGCGCGCGCCGCAAGAGCTGCGAAAAAAATAAAAAAAACGGTGACGGAAGCGAAATGAAAGCGTTTCACGCTAGGAGTATACGTGATTGTGCCTTTTGTAGCACAGGCACTCTTGCCTGTGCGGTTTTCGCTATCGCCCGTGAGCCGGAAACTTTAATCGAGCGGTCCCCAAAAACGCACAGGCAAGAGTGCCTGTGCTACTTAAAAGCTACTCCACGGTAACCGACTTGGCCAGATTGCG
>PMOP01000497.1:0-372 GCA_003161495.1 Acidobacteriota bacterium
GGACATGGCGCGTCGGCTGCTCTGGCCGATCAAGCAGAAGTATGGCCGGAAAATTTCCTGGGCCGACCTGATGATTCTCACGGGCAACGTCGCCCTGGAAACGATGGGCTTTAAGACGTTTGGTTTTGGCGGCGGGCGTGAGGACGTCTGGGAACCGGAAGAAGACATCTACTGGGGACCTGAGGGCACCTGGCTGGCTGACAATCGCTACACCGGAGATCGCCAGCTCGAAAATCCTCTCGCGGCCGTGCAAATGGGCCTAATTTATGTCAATCCGGAAGGTCCCAACGGCAAACCCGATCCGATCGCCGCAGCGCGGGATATCCGTGAGACCTTCCTTCGCATGGCGATGAACGACGAAGAGACGGTTGC
>PMOP01000497.1:430-4299 GCA_003161495.1 Acidobacteriota bacterium
ATCGGTAGCGGCCTGGAAGTCACATGGACCAGCACGCCGACGAAGTGGAGCAACAACTTTTTCCAGAACCTCTTCGGCTACGAATGGGAGCTGACGAAGAGCCCGGCCGGTGCGCATCAGTGGAAGCCCAAGGGTGACGCGGGCGCCGGTACAGTACCTGATGCCCACAATCCGTCGAAGCATCACGCGCCTGCCATGCTAACCACGGACCTTTCGTTGAAGTTCGATCCTGCCTACGAAAAAATTTCCAAGCATTTCCAGGCCAATCCGGATCAGTTCGCGGACGCATTCGCTCGTGCCTGGTTCAAGCTGACGCACCGCGATATGGGCCCCTTGTCGCGTTATCTTGGCCCGCTCGTTCCCAAGGAGCAGTTGATCTGGCAGGACCCCATTCCTGCAGTGAATCACAAATTGGTTGACGAGCAGGACATTGCCGGCCTGAAGTCCAAGATCCTCGCATCCGGCCTTTCCATCTCCCAACTGGTCAACACGGCGTGGGCGTCTGCTGCATCGTTCCGCGGCACCGACAAGCGCGGCGGAGCGAACGGCGCGCGGATTCGCCTGGAGCCGCAGAAAAATTGGGAAGCGAACCAGCCGGCCGAACTATCGAAAGTCCTGCCGAAGCTGGAAGCGATCCAGAAGGATTTTAATAGCGCACAATCTGGCGGAAAGAAAATCTCTCTTGCCGATCTGATCGTTCTGGGAGGCTGCGCAGCCGTCGAGGCAGCCGCAAAGAAAGCGGGCCACGACGTGAAGGTTCCCTTCGCGCCGGGGCGCATGGATGCGTCGCAGGAGCAGACCGATGTGCATTCCTTCGCTGTCCTGGAGCCGGCTGCGGATGGTTTCCGCAACTACATCTGCAAAGGACAAGAAGAAGCAGCCGCTGAAATGCTCGTGGATAAAGCGCACCTGATGAATCTATCTGCGCCTGAGATGACCGTCCTGCTTGGCGGCATGCGCGTTTTGAATGCAAACAACGGGCAGTCCAAGCTCGGCGTTTTTACCAAGCGGCCCGAAACATTGACCAACGACTTTTTCGTGAATCTCCTCGATATGCGCACCAAGTGGCGGAAGTCCGCCGCATCGGAAAGTGTGCTCGAGGGGCGCGATCGGAAAACGGGCGAGCTCAAGTGGACAGGCTCCGTCGTCGATCTTGTTTTCGGATCGAATTCTCAGCTTCGGGCCATCGCGGAAGTCTATGCCTGCAGCGACGCGCAGCAGACCTTCGTGCGAGACTTTGTGGCGGCCTGGAACAAGGTGATGAACCTGGATCGCTACGACCTTGCCTGATTTTGGGCGGTAGTTCTTGACTGGCCTATAGAGCACAGCCTCGCCCTGGTATCGGGTTATTCATACAAGGTCGCGGCTGTGCTAGCCCCAATATCTCACAATGATTCGGACAGGTGGATTAGAGGCGCCGCGCTCGGCATTCGAGTGCGGGCTTTGGTAGCGCCGGCGTCCCGCCGGCGATTTTTGTACTCGTGTCACGGCGCTAAATCTTACCTTAGAGTGAAAATATGGGAGTAGTATTAGACCGTCCAGCAGAAACGATTCCATGCAATGTCAACGGCCGGGCCGCCCGCCGTCACCATTAGGAGTCCGAATCGGATCACGCCTCGCCTCCCATTTCTTCCATTTTTTCTGCCAGCCATAGCTTAATCAGAGATTGATAGGGAACGTCTCTTCGATTGGCCGAGGTTTTAATCCGCTCCAATAGATCCGAAGGAAGGCGAATGGAAATAGCCGTCGTCGAGGGTTTCAATTCCGCCAAACGAACAGTGCGCGCCTGACTCCAATCCACGTAGGGTGTGGAATCGTGCTTCTCCCAAAATTTTCTCTCCGCGGCTTCAGAGGTCAGCGGGGGGATTTTTTTCAAATTTCGAGCCATAAATTTGTCGCTCCTTTCGATGCATCGCGCGGGCCGAGATGACCCGGATCAGCTTGCCGTCTTCTCGCAAGGTAAACGATATATGCAGCAGTCGCCCCGCATCGGTGTGCCCCAGGGCGTGAAATCGCGGCTCTCGCTGACTGTGTCGGGCATCTTCCAGCACGAGCAGCGGTTCGTTGAAAAAAACCTGCTCTGCTTCCGCTTGATTCACGTCGTGCTTATCCGTGCTCTTACGGAAATTGCCTTCGTCCCAGTCGAAACTGGTCGCGCCTTTCAAGGCCTCCATTTGTTGTATATATCACATATATACACCAAAATCCAGTAAAAAATCGTGGCGGACTGTCCGCGCTTTGAATTAGAACTTGGGGTGCCTCGTCCTTCGAATTTTGAAGGGCGGGACTTTTTCGTCTGTCCCTCAACGCGCGGCGAGTCTAAGCAAAAGCCCCGCCCTTGAAGACCGTCAAGAACGGGGCGTCCCAAGTTCAAAATCTTAACCTAGAGTGAAAGTACGGGAGTAGTATTAGAGCGTGCAGTAGAGACGATTCCGTGCAATGCCAAAGGCCGGGCCACCGGCCTGCGCTAGCCCCGCGAAAACCCGGAATCGTATTCAATTAGTAAAATGACTCGAAGCTTAACGGAAGAGATGCTATGGACCGCGAAGCGCGTAAAGAACAGATCATTAGAGAGCTAGACGCCGAGTCAGATAGGGGATGCATTCTGGTTGCTGCCAGTGCCTTGGACGATTTTCTGGAAGAACTACTGAAAATCGCGTTGGCAGCGGACCAACACTCAGTGAAACATGCGGTCATCCCGTTGTTTGAAGGAATGGGACCTCTTTCTACGTTCTCAGCCAAGATTAAACTGGCCTACGCTCTTGGACTTATCAGCAAGACTGACTTTACCGACCTAGAGAAGATCAGACGGATTCGAAACATCGCCTCGCACAAGTATTCGGCTATGAACTTCGAGAGCCAAGAGATCGTTGAGATTTGTTGTATGCTGGATAGCGCCGACCTAGTGGTGCAACACCTTCCCCCTCCTGACAACAAAGTCACCAACAAGCCTGAGGCGGGCGCTCACAAGCCGCACTTAATGGAGCGTGTACGGTTCACTTTCACCGTCGGCTGGATTGCCGCCCGTCTGGAGAATACCAGTAAATCTTTCGAGCCAGCCCCTCGCGGGTGGCGCAGCCTTCGAGACGGTTTAGAACTTCCGGGTGGCCGACCCTCTCGTTCTTAGAGGGTCGGGGTTTTGACTTTGCGCTCGAATGGGTTCGTTGGCTTCGGAACTGAAGAGAAATCAAACCGGCGGCGAATTGACCCTGAGAGGGCCAGCCGCCCGCCTTATCGAAGAAGTTCCACTCCGGCCTGCGCGGCGGCGGCGCGAAGCCGCTCATCGAGCGTGGCCAGCGGGAGCCTTTCGTGGCGCGCCAAGTCCAGGTAAACCGCGTCGTACGCGGATAGCTTGCATGCTCGGGCCGTGGCCAGCGACTGGCGGGCTGAGACGAAGGTGCCGCTGGTGTCCACTCGCTGGGACACGATTTGTTCAATGTGCAGCAGCGCTTGATCGATATTCGCGGGGCTCAGAATTGAGCGCCTCTCCGCGACAGCCAGACCGTTGCTCATTTCCAGGTGCCACAGCGCCGGGACCGTCGCTCGCGCCCCTTTGATTAGCAACCGCTTCACGCGCTCGGCATAGGGCGAGACTGGATCATCCAGAAGCCAGCGAAGGGCCACGGAAGCGTCCAGGACGAAACGTTTCAAACCCGTCCCTCCTCGATCAGGCTCTTGACGCTCGCGCCGCGCGGCAGCTTGGCGCGTTTACGAATATTTTCCATGTCCTCGAACACGGCCTTCAAGCTGGTTTCGGAGGGAGCCGAAGTGAGCACAGCCGCCAGTTTCCCGCGCCGGGTGATGCCGATCCTTTCGCCCTGCCGGGCGCGGTCGACCAGTTCCGAAAGTTTCTGCTTGGCCTCGAACAG
>PMOP01000206.1 GCA_003161495.1 Acidobacteriota bacterium
GTCACTGCGGCATTCGGGGCATTGACGACACAATACATTTGGGCGCCACCATTCAAAGAGAGGGTTCCCGTCCCAGGGTAGTTGATTTGAATGTTGGCGGCGATTTGCGAACTGTTACTGATGGAGGCATGCGAGCCAAACGAAATCGGCGAACTGGCGCATCCGGTTCCTGAAACGTTTATCGTGATCTTGCCTGTAGCGGGGCTTGAGGTGATTGTGCCAAAGCTTCCGGCAGTGATGCAGTCGAAGTTATAAACGCCCGGGGCGGTCAAGGTAACGGAGCCATGCGCGCCTACGGAGAGATTCTGGTAGGAGCCTGGAGCAGGAGAACCGGTAGTTACGTCCGTGACCGACGCGTTGGCTGGGATATTTACCGTTGGCGCGGTCATGACCTGAGACTGCACCAGGGCTCCGTAGTGCGGATTGCCAGTAATGGAAAAATCGTCTCCGGGGCAACTGCCCGGCCCTGGAGGAGTGGCTGCCCCGACTTGCGGAACGTAGACATTTCCCCCGATATTTGTCGATGTCCCCTGCGCAACCGCGCCACCGTTTGTTCCGACGTCGCCAAGACTCGCCTGATGCGTGGCTGCATAAGACCCTAGAGAGCTGTTATATCCATCCACAGTAGCGTTTCCCCCGATAAGAAGACCGGGGTTGGAGCACGTGCCGCCGTAGGCGAAAAAGCCGTAGGCATCGTTAATCCCGCAAGCCGGCACGGTAACAGTCGGAGCGGTCAAGGCGGCCTCGGCCTGAACCATTTGGCGCGACCCGTTGGGCGTAATCGCAAGCGCCGTGATCATATAGACTGGAGTGCCGATCACGGGGGGTGTCGTTGCGCAGGTCTGATACTGTTCGCAACTCGTGTAGGCGGGCGTTACTAGAGCAGGCGTGCTCAAAAGGTATTCCGAGCCGTTATTCCAGCAGGCGGGCGTAGCAGCTGATGTCGGCAGGTTGGAGGAATTGACGGAATAGCTGGCGGTCGCCGCCGAGCCTCCCGTGCCGCTTATGTACGACTCCGACGAGTTCACTTTCAAATTGATTCTTACCCACTCGTAGGGCAAAGCGGCCGAGGTGGTGCTCCAGGGATAATTGCTGTTCACCGTCGAATACCACGTAGTGGCGCTGGGCAGGCTCGAACAAGGAACATCGGCGGGGACGCTGGACATGCCGGCAATCGTAAATCCTTCGTGGCAGAGTTCGGCATCCACATACGTATTTGTCGAGGTCCACGGTTGAACAGTAAGTGAACTGCCCGGGTTGATCAGGTACAAGACGCCGCCTATGGCGGAAGGGACAGTGGTAGGAAGATTCGCCGCGATGCTGTGAGCATTGGTCTGCTGCATGCGGTCCAGAGCCTCATAAAGGCCGGCTTTGGCCGCAAAAAAGGCGGTCTCTTCCGACCGGTAGTTGCCGTTGACGGCGGTTTCCGTGCCGGAAAGCATGACCAGCGACGCGGTGATCGCGGTCAGAATCAATAGTGCAATTAAACAAAAGAGTAAAGCAAAACCGCGTTGCTGATGTTTCGATTGGTTTGTCATTTTAATTTGGCTCGTCATTTTGAGTTCCTTAAACGCAAGTTTCGCGCCGCGCAAAGTAATGCTAATTATTGATCCTCGCTTCCGAGACCATGGTTGTTGTGGGATAAACGGTCGAGGAATAGCTCGTATCGGCATGCGGACTTCGGACGTACAACGTGAGCCCGATATTCTTGATGTTGGATAGAGAGTCCGTGCTGGAATTGTACGCGGTGCCATCATACTTGTAGGCCGTGAACACGTTTTGGCTCATCAGCCCGTCCAATTCCGTGTAGTATTGCGGAGTCCCACCCGACAAATAGTTGGCTTTCGAGGTGGTCCCTCGCTGCAGAGTGCAGGGGCAACTTCCGCTCCCGGGCACGACGACCTGAATATAGACTTCGCTCACGCCGCCTCCGTCAATGTCTCCCTCAAATTGAATCGCAGTCGAAGAAAAACTGATCAATCCATTCGCAACGAAGGTGGAGCTCGAAGTCGCCCCGGTCGCGGAGTCGAAAAGGGCCAGCCCCGGGTAACCGGCTTGTCGCAAATCTCGCAGAATCTGATCCATGAACTGCCGCGATTCCTGCGCAACGCCCACTTTGTTCACGTCGCTCGCGCTCTTCTTCTGGATTTGCATAATCCCATCGGTCAAAACACCGACCACGATCGTCAGGATTGCCAAAGACGCCATTAACTCAATCAGGGAAAATCCTCGTTGCGGCGCTGTTTTTTTCTTTTTGTGATCGCTCGGTTTCATTCTCTTATCCTCATTTTGTTTTGCCCTATTTTTCACGCCTGTGAGAATGAGCTCAAATGGTTCAGCCCAGGAAGCTTGGAGCACGACCTCGCCGTCGTTATGGCCCGGAGACGGCCCGGAGGTTCACGGGAAGCGCATATTGAATCCCGCCAAGCGCGTTCGCATTGATCGGACGAGCGGACGCAGTGACCAGCCGGGTGTAGTTCGCGTCAATAGTCATGACATTCCAGCGAACATCGTAGACTGTGGGGACGCCGGTGTTGCCCGTGCCGCCGCAATCCACGTATTTCATGGCGTAATTGGCGGTGATGTTGGCATAGGCCTGGGTTTGATCAATCCCTCCGTAGTTGACCGCTGTCGACGTGGTAACCAGGTTTGCGCCGGTTCCATTTGGTGAAGCTCCTCCGGCAGTGGCAATCGTCCAGGCGTTCCCGGCGCAATCGGTAACGGAGATCGCGGCACTGGAATTGGGGTGCTGGGCGCTGATCTGCTCGACGACCATTTGAGCGAGCAAGGTCGCGGAAGTATCTTTGGCGTTTCGGTTGTCTGTAGCCATCGCAACGACCAGCAAGTTGGTGAGAGCTCCCATGCCGATGGCCAGAATCATGATGGCAATCATCAACTCAATGAGCGTCATCCCAGCTTGCGATTTGCGAGGGAATTGAGACTTATGCATGTATTTAGTTTCCATTTCCGTATTCCCTCACAGTTTGTCCCAGGCGGTGCCGTCGTAATACCACTTTTGAATTCGGCCGGCAGGGGTAATGGTCACAGCCTGCCAGGAACTCATTTTGCTGTTCTTGAAAAAAGTCCAGAATGCCGTGGCCCCGCCGGAGCTGTCGCAGATAGTTGCGCCGGAAACGGTAACTGGGGTACATGGAAGGCCTCGCGGGCCAAACGTCGGTGGCGTGGCACTGCCATCGGTTGGCGTGACTGGCGTGGTCGCGGGCAGCAGTTGGGCCTCCAAATTGGATGTATTGGGCGCGTTTGCCACCGCTTGCACCGTGATATCCGATTCAATCGTAATGACTGGATCTCCTGAGACGATCGAAGTCCCGCCATTTCCCGAAGCGCCCGTCAAGACTTTTGGAAGCATGTCTACATAAACTTGTGCCACCGCAGAATTTCCGGTCGCAGCCATGACATAAGTCGAATAGAAACGGTTGTCCCGAATCGAGTAGATCCTGTCTTGTTCGAGCAGCCCTGCATAGTCGCTAGCCGCGCCGCGCAGGTGGGCCATTCGAAGCGAAGTCACCAAAGTCGGCAGCGCGGCCGCCGCTACGATAAGTACGATAATAACCACGACACATAGCTCCACGATCGAGAAGCCGGCTTGTTTTAAGTGGAGGCAGTGTATTTTCCCCGCATCGGAGATGCTGCGTCGAATTGTGCGTTTGTTCCACATTTGCGTCTATTAGTGCACTCTAAGTTCCATATGCCTCCAGCCGATAAAGCACAGATTACAAATAGGTTGAGTGATTTTGCATATCAATGGAATCGGCAAACGCAATGAGCAGTAACAAAATGTTACGGTTGCGATAAAGGCGTACCCCAATCGCCATGGGCGAATGTGATCTTCCTGTTTCACCCTGCTTTCCACAGAAACGTCGAGGGTTGCCAGGAATCGACAGACTCTTGCTAGAGATTCCTGCAGGACAGCAAAGTAATCGAACATAAATGACAGTATCGAATCTTTTCCCCGCAATTGCCCGGCGCGCTGCTGTATCAACGATATTTTCTGATATACTCGCCGCGAGGTTCTCAGCTGCGGGTAAATTTCCCTCGCAAATCTGGGCCTTTCATTCCCAGCGCCGGGTCCTGTGCCAGGCTCTGCCCTTTTCTTCGAGGCATTTGTATGCGAGATATCGCGATCGTGGGTGGAGGACCGGCCGGCGCCATGTGTGGAGAAAGACTGGCGCGGTCCGGCTATAACGTCACTCTGTACGATGAACACCTGGCCTGGGAAAAGCCGTGCGGCGGTGGGCTTACGCACAAGGCCATTCAGGCGTATCCATTCCTTTTAAATGGTCCGCATCCAAAAAAACTGATTCGCTCTGTCGAACTTATTTCCAGCAAGGGACATCGCGCGCTGCTGGCGCTGGACCAGCCCATCGTCATTTATTCGAGAGCGGTGCTGAATGGACTTCTACTGGAACGCGCCGAGGCGGCCGGGTGCCGCGTGGTTCGTTCTCGTGTGAGTCAACTCGAAACTTCCGGGGAACGCGCCAAGCTGACGATCGGCGAGTCTCGCGTGGAAGCGGACTTCGTGGTGGTCGCCGCGGGCGCGCGCAATTCCCTGCTCCCTGGCACTCGTCCTCTGGCGCGCAACGATCTGGAAATGACGCTCGGATATTTTGTGCCGGCGCAGGCCGAGGGAATCTGCGTAAAATTTCTCAATCATTTTGAGGGTTACCTTTGGTCCTTCCCGCGTTGCGATCATCTCTCGGTGGGAATTTGCGGAAGCATGGCGAAACATACCAGCCAGGAATTGCGGCGCCACCTGCACGCCTTTATGGAAAGCGAAAACATTTCGCGGGAGGGCGCGCGATTTTATAGCCACGTTCTGCCGTCGCCGCAGAAGCAGACGCTATCGTCACGCCGCGTTGTGGGGAGAAATTGGGCGCTCGTGGGCGACGCTGCCGCATGGGTCGATCCCATCACGGGCGAGGGGCTGTACTACGCGTTGCGCTCGGGCGAATTGCTCGCGGAATCCTTGATCGCTCACAACGCCGCGGAATATCCGGCGCGGATTCGCAAGGCATTTTCCACCGACCTGGAATTTGCAACGCGAATCGCGAGGCGCTTTTACCGCGGGCGTTTTCTTGGCGGAGCGGTCGCCACGCGCATGATTCAATTTATTGAGCGCAGCCCGACGTTTCGCGCGCTGATGGCGGACGTGTTCGCCGGCTCGCAAAATTATTGCAGCCTGAAACGCCGCTTGTGGGCGCAGTGCGGCACGACGCTCACGGAAGTGGTGGGAAGCCTCATGAAGGGCCAGCCGTCTCTCGCGAAGAGCACATCCTCCGGCGGGCCGGACCCGCTGCAATGACCGGGCAGCACCCTCCTGCAAAAATCGAGATCGGACTGGAAGGATTTTGCGAACGGGTCGTGACCCCGGAATGGACACTCGCGCATTTCGATCCGGCGTGGCCGGCCGTTTTCTCAACTCCGGCGATGATTGGAATGATGGAGATGGCCAGCTCACTCGCGATTCGGCCCGCGCTGCCGCCGGGGTCCATCACCGTCGGAGTGCGCATCGAAGTGGACCATCTGAAAGCAGTGCCGGTCGGAGCAACCGTGAATGCGGTTTCGAGGCTCGTGGAAATCGACGGGCGTCGCCTGATCTTCGAGGTGGAAGCGCGGAGCGGCTCCGATGTGATCGGGCGCGGACGTATTTTCCATACCATTGTCGAGCACGCGCGATTTGCAGCCAAGGCAGCGCCAAAACCCGCTTCGCGCTGAACGCGCGCGCAACGTAAAAAACTACCCGCGAAATTTTCACTTCAAATTTGGATTGGAATTAAAACTAGTAGGCGGCGCGGCGCGGCGCGACTTTGCGCACCGGGGGCGGGATTACGGTGGCCATTTTGCGGATCATGGCCAGGACAAGGCGTTTATCGCCGTCGGAAAGCGTGGTGCTGTACTTTTTAATTTCGGAGAGGAAACGAATTTCATCTTCGGAAAGCTCACCCAGCATTTTCTGAGTGTCGCGGTCGCGCGGAGTCTCCGCACCCGGGAAGAAATCGGCCAGAGCAATTTCCATGGCCTCGGCGATTTTGGCGAGGGTTTCAAGAGACGGCACTGTATGGCCGTTTTCCACGCGAGAAAGATAGCAGCGCAACAGTCCAGTGCGCCGCTCGATATCGCCCTGGGAAAGGCCGCGCTGTCCGCGATAACTGCGGATGACTTCGCCAATGTTTACTTTAGGTTTTTCTTTTGGCACAGGAACCACACCTTCTTAACCCGGGCGTATCTTACGCAGAGGGGCAACAGGGCGCAAGGGGTTTCTTTGTCGAATGTGTTTTATGATTCGTAATTAGCAACTCGTGACTGGGTGGTGGTGACTGGTGATTAGTGACTGGTGACTGGTGGAAACCCGGGTGAGGTAGGCGTTCCTCCACGATGAACTCTACCGTTCTCTTCCTTGCAAATTACGATTCATGAATCACGCTTCCGCGAACTATTTGAATTCCAGGCAATTCTTGATAGAGTACACACACTTTCGGCGCTACCCGCGCCAGGAGGCTCCATGGCCACGCTTGACCTCCGACCGCTCAGCCTTGGCGAGTTACTGGATCGCACATTTTTTCTGTACCGGCGGCATTTCCTCCTCTTCGTGGGCATCGCCGCGATTCCCTATTTCTTTTTCTTCGTCGTAAACCTGGGAACTGCGCTAATTCCTTACATCGCTCACGTGGCTGCTTCCGACCGCATACAAACGCCGAGTGTGACCACGGTTACAGCGGGCGGCGGACTGCTCGCGCTCCTCGCAGTTTTTGTGGGAGGCGTGGCATTTCTTTTTTCCACCGGGGCCACGGTTTACGCGGTCTCCGAGATTTACACGGGGCGCCAGATATCCATCGGCGAGTCCCTGCGCAGGGTTCGCGGCAAGACCGGAATTATTTTCGGCGTGTTGTTTCTAAGCGGGCTCATAATGATCGCGGGGTTTATCGCCCTGATCATTCCTGGAATATATTTGTTGTGCCGGATTTGCGTGGCTACGCCGGCCGCGTTGCTTGAGGATCTTGGCCCCTCCGATTCGATCCGGCGAAGTTTTGATCTTACCCGGAATTTTGCCGGTCGAGCATTCATGATCTACCTGCTGTATATTGCAATGATTTGGGGCGTCGTAGCGGTGTTTCAATTCCCTTTTATGTTTCTCCTTGCTGTCAGCGCCAAGCAACTGCAATTCCGGATTCTCTTGACGGTCCTCACGCAACTGGGCAACTTCATTGGAAGCGTCCTTGTGGCGCCGGTCAGCACCATCGGCTTCGCGTTGTTCTATTATGATTTGCGCGTTCGCAAGGAAGCGTTCGATTTGCAGATGATGATGCAAGCGATTGGCGCCGATCCCATGCCTCCGCCGATTACGGGCGGCGTGCCTTCTATGTTTGGAAGAGATGCTTCCTGACCGGTTCGATGGCGCCAATTCCCTTACCTTGAGAAGTCGACGAGTTATCGCCGCGGTATTGCTCTCGCTCATTTTTATTCTGTCTGGGATTGCGCGGGCGGCGGAATCCGCGCAGCAATCTTCGGCGGGCCCGGTCTACGATTGGCAATCCTTCATCCAGGAACTCAACCGGCTGGATACGGGACTAAAGTCCGCTGAAAAATCTCCGGGTACGCTGCGCACGTATCGCGAGTCTCTTCCTAAAGCCTGGGCTGTAAATGCCGGCGGCCGCCGGTTCGATGTGCCCACCGATCTGCTAGTCTCGCGATTGGTCAAAGCGGAAAAAGTACCCGAACTTCGCACAAAGCAACTAGAGGAAGCGCACGGATATCTCGAAGCACTGGCCGGAGAAACGGCGCTGCTTTCCATTCAGCCGCCGACGAGCACAGATTCCGCGAAGACCAAATTGGCGGCGATTTTGGCGCGCCCGGAATATTCGCACACGCGGCAGCAATCCTGGTGGGACAAACTTCGCGCTCGATTGAATGAAATACTTTTTAACGCGCTGGTCCGCCTGCTTCGCGGCATCGGCGGCCAGGCGTCGCTGGGTTACGTGCTGCTGTGGATCGGCGTTTGCGCCGCGGCCATTCTGATTGCTTACTGGATTTTTCGCCGGTGGTATGGCGCGGCCAGAATGGAAGAAATGGTCCTGCAGGCAGCGGCCATTCCCTTGCGTTCCTGGCAAGAATGGATTTTTGCAGCGCGCGAAGCCGCAAGCCGCGGCGATTACCGCATGGCCATTCATTGCGCCTACTGGGCAGGCATCGCGCGCCTACAGGATGTCGGCGCGCTGTCGCCTGACCGCGCAAAAACACCGCGCGAATATCTTATCGCTCTCACCAAGTCCAAGCTGATCCGGCCGGAGGCGTTCGCGACGCGGCATCGCGCGCTCTCCATGCTCACCGCGCGCTTTGAAAAAATCTGGTACGGCTATCAGGCAGCTACGGAAGCCGACTTTCGCGAATCGCTCACCCAACTGGAGAACTTGGGATGCCCTCTGCTCTAGATTCGGGTGATCGCAAACTCCTGCTCGCTGGGGGAGCGATTCTGCTGTTGCTGATTACCGCGACGGTTATTTTTGCTCCGTCCCCGGACGAAGCGGAAGGTCAGGGCGTTCCGACAACGTATTCGACGACGAATAGCGGCACGCAGGCGGCCTACCTGTTGCTTCAGGAGCTTGGATACCAATCGCAGCGCTGGGAAAAATCGCCGCTGGAACTGCCAACGGATGCCGAAGGGAAAATTCTTATCCTCGCGGGCCCGTCCGATTTTCCGGACAAGAAGGAAGGGGATGCCCTGCTGTCCTTCGTGCGCTCCGGCGGCTGGATCGTTTACGCGGGAAATTTTCCGTTCCTCTTTCTACAGAGCGGCGCCGTTGCGCCTTCTTCCATCTCCCAAATAACAAGCTTAGCTGCCGAGACATTCCCCGCAATTGCTCCCAGCCCCTTCACGCAGGGAGCGTCGAAAATCACGATGAATGCGAGCAATCGTTGGGTCGTCTCGGATGGCGGACAGATTCCATTGTATGGAGAGCCGGAAGAACCCGTGGTGGTAACGTGGCGTCTGGAAAAAGGGCGAATTCTTTGGTGGGCCGCGCCCACGCCCGTCACGAACTCCGGAATTTCGCGTGATGGAAATTTACCTTTTTTCCTGAGCTGCATCCAGGCGGCGCGGCCAGGCGCAAGGCCGGGCGAAACGACGATCTTGTGGGACGAATATTTCCATGGCTATCGAGGATCTCTATGGGACTATTTCTCGCGAACGCCTGTGCCGTGGGCGATCTTTCAACTTGCCCTCGTCGCTGTTTTTGTTTTGCTGGGATTTGGTCGAAGAAGCGGGCCGCTGTACGCTCCGGCGGGAGTGTCGCGGCTTTCGCCGTTGGAATTTGTCGACACGCTCGGCGATTTATATCGACGCGCACATGCGGGCTCGGCGGCAGTTCGCGTGGCCTATCAGCGATTCCGCACGCAACTCGTTCGGCGGCTCGCGCTCGCGCCTTCGGTTTCCAACTTGCAATTGGAAACCGCGGTGCGCGAGCGCCTGGGCTGGAGGCAGCCGGGACTTATGGAAACTCTGCAACGCGCGGAAAAGGCTGCGCGAGCAAGCGATGTTTCCGGCCCGGACGCGCTGAAAATTGTGCAAGCGCTGGAACACTACGAAGTCTTGTTCGGACTCAAGACGCGATCCAACCAGGAGAAACGTTAAGTGGAAAATCTCGCTCGCCTCACGGCCCATATTCGCACCGAGCTTTCCAAAGTCATCATCGGACAACAGGAAATTGTCGATCAACTATTGATCGTGCTCGCCTGCGGCGGCCATGCACTCCTTGAAGGCGTGCCGGGCCTGGCGAAAACGCTTACGGTCAAGACGCTGGCGCGAATCTGCGCGCTGGGATTCCAACGCATTCAGTGCACGGCGGACCTGATGCCTGCCGACATTATCGGTACGAACGTCTTCAACCTCGCCACCAGCGCGTTCACTCTCCATCGCGGGCCGATTTTCACGGACTTGCTCCTCGTCGATGAAATCAATCGCACGACAGCGCGCACGCAGGCCGCGCTGCTCGAAGCGATGGAAGAGCGGCAAGCCACAATTGACGGCGTGCGCTATTCCCTCGGGCCGCACTTCACCGTGTTCGCAACGCAAAATCCGGTGGAGTTTGAGGGAACGTATCCGCTCCCGGAAGCGCAACTCGACCGATTCCTTTTGAAAATTCGTATCGATTATCCAAGCGCAGAAGACGAGACCGCCATTCTGAAACGTTTTGAAACTCTCACCGATCCGCATTTGATCGAGCAGGTGCCGCTGCAGCCCATCGACCCGGCGCTGCTGGCCGCCGCGCGGGCAGAGATCGCGCAGGTGCGCGTCGAGCCGGCGCTGTATCAGTACATTGTCTCGGTAATTCGGCGGTCGCGCGATTGGCCAGCGCTGTCGCTTGGAGCAAGCCCGCGCGCGGCCATTGGTCTTTTTTTTGTAGCGCGCGCACTGGCTGGAATGGAAGGCCGCGACTTTTTGATTCCCGACGATATCAAAGCTGCCGCGCCTGCCGTCCTGCGGCATCGCCTGATGCTGAAACCCGAGGCCGATCTCGAAGGCCTGACGGCTGATTCCGTGATCGCGGAAATTCTTTCGGCCGTCGAGGTTCCGAAGTGAATTCTGGTTCGACATTCATCCCTCCAGTAGCGTCCGCGCGGGCGCATTCGGCGGGAAGGTTCCGGATCGGTTTCGGCGCCAGGTTTTTTGTGGCGTTGCTGATTGGACTGGTCTGGGTGGTGCCCGCTGCTTGGTCGCCCCGGTTCATTGCCGGGATGTTCGTCTGGGACGGGTTGTTTCTGCTGCTCTGGCTTCAAGATTTGCTGCGCCTGCCGAAACCGAACGCGCTCGAACTGCAGCGCGCCTGGCATTCTCCGCCTTCGCTCGGAGTGCGTTCCAAAGTTTCCGTTTCATTGCGAAACTTCGGCCGGCGCCCCGTGTTTGCGCGCGTCACGGACGAGACGCCGCGGGCGCTGCGGCGCGAGCCCCCCGTCGTCGAGCTGGCCGTGCCTGCGGGAAATTCCGCGAGCGCTGACTACGAAATTCTTCCGGCGCAGCGTGGCGACCTCACACTCGGAAAAATTTATCTGCGCTACCAGAGCGCCCTGCGCCTTGCCGAGCGCTGGGCCGTGGCGGACACATCGGCGAGCGTGCGCGTTCTCCCCAATCTGGAACAGGCCAAGCAGCAAACGCTGTATCTCATTCGCACTCGCCAGGTCGCGATGGAGCGGCGGCGCAGGCGGCTGCGCGGCCTTGGGCGCGAGTTTGAAAGTCTGCGCGAATATCGGACCGGCGACGAATTCCGGAATATCAGCTGGACGGCGACGGCGCGGCGCTCGAAATTAATCACGCGCGTGTTTCAGGTGGAGCGCAGCCAGACGGTGTGGATCGTGCTGGATGCGGGGCGTCTGCTGCGCGAGCAGATTGCGCGGTCCAGCGCTTCGGCTTTGCGCTTATCGAAACTCGATTATGCCGTGGACGCCGCGCTGGCGCTTGCTCAGGTGGCCATGCACTCCGGCGATCGCGTAGGATTGCTCGCGTATGGGCGGGAGATTCAGCAGAATCGCAATGCCGGGCGCGGCGCGGCGCACTTGCACTCGATTGTCGAGTCTCTGGCGCTCGTGCACTCCGAGCCGTACGAGGCTGATCACGGCCGCGCAGCCCATGCGCTGCTCTCTGAACAGCATCGGCGCAGCCTGATCGTGTGGATCACCGATCTCGCCGAAACCGCGGGGACGCCGGANNGAATCCGAAGAGGAAATGTTCCGCTATATCGCGGCGATTGAAATCGTGCAGCGGCGCGAGCTTCTGCTCCGGCGGCTGCGGGAACGCGGCGTGCTCGCGATGGAAATCATGCCGGGCGCGCTGGCCGCTGCGCTCGTCAATCAATATCTCGATATTAAGGATCGCAGCCTTATTTGATCGGGAGACGCGAGGAGGAGGATTTGAGATTTGAGATTTGAGATTCCAGAGTTGACAATCTACGACTTCGCTTAAATTCCTGGGCGCCGCAGACGGGGATTCCGCCGGCCATGCATCGGAAATCGTCGAGCATACGGGGGGATTTTTTATTTCAAATCTGAAATTTGAGATTTGAAATTGTGGAATTCCTGTGCGCAAACATGAGCGGCACGCCTAATCTTCACGCGCCGCCAGCGTTCTCATACTTCCGGACAAATACAAAACCAGCGCGGTGAACAGCGCCGCCGACAAAAGAAACTTCAGAGGCGTCGCAATTTTCACAGGCGAAATAAACGCCTCGATCACTCCGGCAACCACGAGCAGCGGGATCGTTCCCAGCAGCAGCTTGGTTGCCCGGTTGCCCGCCAGCTGCAAGGAGTCCTTGCGCGGCATCATTCCCGGAAACAGCAGGCCACGAGCAATCTCCAGTCCGCCTCCGGCGGCAATAAAAATGGCCGGCAACTCCAATGCTCCGTGCCCCGCAACGAAACTCCAAAGTTGCAGCGCCATGCCCGCGCGTGCCGTGGCTACGGCGAGCACTCCCATCAGCAGGCCGTTGGTGATCAACATCCAGAGCGTGCCGAGGCCGGCGGTGATTCCGGCGGCGAACATGGCGAAGCCCACCGTGATGTTGTTGGTCATAATCCCCGACGCAGCCATGGGCTTGACGGCCAGGATGGACTCGGTCCACATTTGGCGTTTCTCGATGGTTTCAATCATCTGCGGGCCAAGAATCTGGTGCGCGAAACCCGGATCGCGAAGCGTCACGACCACGCCAGCGAGCCCTCCCGCAATAAAAACAAGGGCCGACAAAAGTACGAGCGGAAAAGTTTCCCGAAAAATGCGAGGGTAAGTTTCCACGTAGAACGTGAGGATGCCGCTCCAATTCGGGCTTCTGCCCATGTAAATCAAATTGTGCGCGCGGGAAAGAAGCTGATTGAGGTAGGACGTGAACGGGCGGCTCGTGATATCCTCGCGAACCGTCGCGAGGTCGGAAGCCGTTTGGCGGTACAATAGGCCGAGTTCCTGCAATTCGTCATGGCCGAGCGCCGCCACGCCGCGCCGGCCTGAGCGGTCCACGAGCTGCTCGAGGCGCTGCCAGTTTGGTTTACGTTTCGCGAGCCATCGAGTGGAAATCATCCATGTCCTCGAACCCATCGGATCCAACCGCTTATGATCCCGCCGCCGGCGAAAAGCTTATCATTGATACACCGGAACAGACCTCCATTGAATTTCCGCTGGCAGGAATTGGTAGCCGGTTCCTGGCTGTTCTAATCGATTCGCTATTTCAAGTAGGTTTCCTGATTGTTCTGGCGCTGATTTTTGCGGGACTGGGATATGGTTTCGGAAATAGGGGATTGGTCCGATCTCCGACCGCCGGCATTTGGATTGCCGCCATCCTGATCTTCATTTATTTTCTGGTGATGTACGGATATTTCATGTTGTTTGAATCGATTTGGAACGGGCAAACGCCGGGGAAACGCCTGACGCATCTCCGCGTGATCAAGGACTCCGGCCAGCCCATCACTGCGATTGAGGCGGTGGGCCGCAATCTGCTGCGGCTGGTCGATCAATTGCCGTTCGCCTACGGAATTGGCGTGCTTTGCGCGTGGTTCAGCCCGCAAAACAAGCGGCTCGGGGATTACGTTGCCGGGACGGTGGTGGTTCACGAGAAGCCGTTTGAAACCGTGGCTCCGCAATGGGACGCGCCCTCACTGGTTGCCGCTCACCATTACGGAGCGAACCGGCTCACGCCCGAAGAATTTGCGCTCGTGGAAACTTTTCTTAGCCGGCGCGGCGCCTTGGAAGCGGGCGTTCGTTACGACACGGCCGCGGGCATCGTGCGGCGCATCGAATCAAAACTTACGCTGCCGCCGGAAGTAGAAAAACCTTCCGCCGAAAAACTTCTGGAAGAACTTTCCAACGAACGGCGTTCGACAGCCGGGTATCGCTGAGGCCGCGCGGAAATGGCAACCACATACTTTCGGCAGTCTCCGGCTACAGAACCAGCGATGGTGCGAATTCCTGAGGGATGGTTCCAGATGGGCTGCGACGCGGGGCGCGATGACGAAAAGCCCGCGCATCGCGTGTGGGTCGATGCAATTGAGCTCGCCGCGTTCCAGACAACAAACGCGGAGTACGCGCGTTTTTTGGAAGACACGCACCATCCGCCGCCTTCGCTCTGGGATGATCCAAGTTTTGCAAATCCTCGGCAGCCGGTCGTCGCCGTCGCATGGTTTGACGCCGTCGCATATTGCGATTGGCTGAGTCGCACACATGGCAAAAAATACCGACTCCCAACCGAAGCCGAATGGGAGCGTGCCGCGCGTGGCGGCGTGGAAGGCGAAACATTTCCCTGGGGCAATTGCGCGCCGGAAGAGCTTCCCGATTATGCAAGCCGCTGGAAATCAGGCCCCGAGCCGGTAGGAATGTATGCGCCGAATCCGTATGGGCTCTACAACGTTGGCGACAATGTTCACGAATGGTGCGCCGATTGGTACGACGCGTCCTACTACGCCTCATCACCCGAGCGCAATCCGCAAGGGCCGCTGTCCAGCAGCCGCCGCGCATCGCGAGGCGGTTCGTGGCGCCACCACATCAAAGTGACACGGACCGCGGCGCGTTCCAGCATTCCCCCGGAATTTAAATATGCCGATTACGGCTTCCGCGTAGCCGCCAGCACTTAATCATTATTCACGCGCTATCGCGTCGCGAACGGTTTTGTAGCGCCGGCGTCTCGCCGGCATTTTCGCTTCTCTCCACGTGCCGGAAAATTGCCGGCGAGACGCCGGCGCTACAAATGCGAACAACTCCTCTTTTATTTCGCGGACGCCGGTTGCTCCGGCATAGGCGATCCTTGCGCCAGCACTACCTTCCATTTCCCTTCCTGCTTGGCGAAGACTCGCAGGAATCGATATTCTCCGCCGAACGCGCGGCCCTTGTCCTGGCCGTCGACGGTCACATGTTCGGTCAGGATCGCTACTTGTCCGCCGGCGTAAAATTGAACATGGGTTTCGCGAGCGTTGAGCACCTTCAGCGTGCGGTCGGGCCTCTTCAAATTCTCGAGCTGCCCGGCTTTGTCCAGCAATTTCCCCTGCGGATTGAGA
Source organism: Acidobacteriota bacterium (assembly GCA_003161495.1). GTDB lineage: Bacteria > Acidobacteriota > Terriglobia > Acidiferrales > UBA7541 > Palsa-360. The sequence continues at coordinate 15,046 of PMOP01000206.1, forward strand.
GCGAAGAAATCATCCGCAAGTATTCTTTCCAAAAATGCGATGTCCCGATTCTCTTCCGCTTCGATATAGCGATTTCTGAATTCGATGACTTCCTGCACGGCCTTGTCGTTCTTGGGCGCCGGCGCCTGGCCACGCGCCAGCAACGGCGCAGCCAGGAACGCGGCCAATATCGCAATGCGATTCATTTTCATGACAAAGCCTCTTTCCGGAAATTGTCCGCAGCGGCGGATTCAGGCCCGCGCCGGGAATTTTTTCATTTTCGCAACTTTGATTCCTGTTTCTTGAATTGCTTCCATTGGAGTTGGAGAAAAAATGGTGCCGGAGGAGGGAGTCGAACCCACACGGCCTTGCGACCAACGGATTTTGAGTCCGCCGCGTCTGCCATTCCGCCACTCCGGCACGGTGACTGTAAATCTAACTTATTGAGGGTCTTGGTGCAACACAGCTACATTCGCATCCAGTTTAGAACTATGGGACCTGGATTCTCTTTTTACGCATCTTCGGCGGCTAGCTCGTCTAGAAGCGTCGACGCCTTGGTTACGTTGTCGACCCCGAAAACCAGCAGCGCCAGCGTCGAGCCGGGTTCAAATCCGCTGTAGGAGTAGTCGATGTTGATCTGGCCTTCTCCGAGCCGCGCCGCCGCGCGGCCCAACTCACCCGGTCGATGTGGCAGCCTGATTACGACGATTTCCGTCTCTTCAAAGATCATGCGCAGGCCGCCTAGCACCGCCTTGGCGCTGGCCGGATCATCCACCAGTAATCGGGCCAGGCTCTCGCCATCCTCAACATACGATTGAAAAGCTAGGATGTTCACTCCACGCTCCGCCAGGGCGAGGAAGCACTTCCCCAGGGCGCCCGGTTTGTCTTCGATCGTTAC
>PMOP01000016.1 GCA_003161495.1 Acidobacteriota bacterium
GACCCGGAAAAAGTTCCGGGCGCGAAAATGTTTGATCGCATTACCTACCTGGACGTAATCCAAAAAGGTCTCACCGTCATGGATTCCACCGCCATCTCGTTGTGCATGGACAACCGGATGCCGATCATTATCTTCAATATGAATACGCCGGGAAATATCCGCCGCGTGGCGATGGGTGAAAAAGTGGGTTCGACGGTAACCGCGGAATGAACGGGGGCTCGAAGCAATGACCACGATTTCCAACAGCAAGGAAGCCATGGTGCAGGCCCGCACGCGCATGGAAAAGGCCGTCGAGGATTTCCGTAAGGAGCTGGCCAGCGTGCGAACAGGCCGGGCGAACGTCACGCTCCTCGACCATGTCCGCGTGGATTATCATGGCACGTCGATGCCGGTGAACCAGCTCGGTTCGCTCTCGGGCCCCGAGCCGATGTCGATCGTCATTTCGCCGTGGGATCCGGCCGCCGTGCCGTTGATCGACAAAGCGATTCGCACCTCCGACCTGGGGCTCAATCCCACAAACGACGGCAAAGTTGTCCGCGTACCGATTCCTCCGCTGACCGAGGATCGCCGCAAGGACATCGTCAAGCACCTGCACAAAGTTTTAGAAAATCATCGCACCGCCGTGCGCAATATTCGCCGCGACATCAAGGAAGCCGTCGATAAACTGGAAAAAGAGAAAAAGATCAGCCAGGACGAACAAAAACGCACCCTCGACGAACTCGAGAAACTCACGCACTCCGAAACCAAAAAAATCGAAGAACTCAGCGCGGTAAAAGAAAAAGAACTTCTGGAAGTGAAGTAAGGCGCCCGCCGGATTAATTCGTCCAGTTTTCCACGGAAAGACCAGTGACGCGAAGAAACTCGTGTTCATTGTTTGTCGCGAGGGTGACGTTCATGGCCATCGCGTGGGCAGCGATCCACAAGTCGTTGTTTCCAATTACCCGTCCCTGCTTTTCAAGCGCCGCGCGAATCATTCCGTACGTCTGTGACGCCGTCGACGTAAGGGCCTCCACGGGAATATCCAGAACCGTCTTACCAAGCTGCGCCAAAGCTTCCGCTCTTTGATTACTCTTGCTCGCCCCGTAATACAGTTCTCCGTATGTGATCACCGACATTATCATCTGTCCCGGCTTAAGCCGCTCGAAGCGTTCCTTGACCGCCGATGGCCTGCGCTTTGAGATGTAAATACAAATGTCCGTATCCAGCATGTACCGGGCCTTCATAGATCCTCTCGCTTCTGAGGCGGCTCATCCTTCCGCCCTTCCGACATGAAGTCCTCCGGCATCGAGGCGAGCGCTTCAAACGCGTGCGCCAGGTTGCGCCGCGGCTTTCTCAGAACAATCTCATCTCCCCGGCGTAAAATCTCGACTTCTTTCACGTCGAAACGGAACTCTTTGGGCAGGCGCACCGCCTGGCTATTTCCTGATTTAAAGACTCGGGCTTTGTTCATCGAACCCCCTTCAGTCAAAAGTATATACTACAAGTATATACAATGCAAGATGGGGCCTTATCACCAAGGCTTCAACAGATTCCTCTGTTTGAGCGTGTTTTCCAGAGGTAGTCATCCACCCAAATGGTTTTCCACTTGCCGGGGATGATTTGCATTTGACATGGAACTTCGTTTTCCATATACTTGCGGCTTCGTCAGGGATTGGTTTGCCCTGTAGTGAAAGGGATAGTCTTCAAACCCCGGAACAAAGCACGACGGATCGGGGTAAGAAGAGCGGCCGGAATGGGACGCCAGTCCCGCAAAGCCGAGTAACCCTCTCCGCTTCGACCAGAAAGTAGAATCTGCTCACTGGGAGTAGTGCGGAGTTTGTTGTCGGGTGCTCCGGAATCGCACCTGTACCCTTTCGTTAATTGAACCCCACGACACGCCGTAGTGCGGACCTCCGCGCTGTGGAAAGTGAAGTGAAATACTAGCTCGTTTGAGGGAGAGCCGTGCCGACGTTTGCACAACTGGTACGATCCGGACGCGATCAAATCCGGACCAAAACGAAGTCGCCTGCGCTGCAGGGATGTCCGGAAAAGCGCGGCGTATGCATTCGCGTGTACACGCAGACGCCCAAGAAACCCAATTCCGCCCTGCGAAAAGTGGCGCGCGCACGCCTGACCAACAGCATTGAAGTCACCACCTACATTCCCGGGATCGGCCACAACCTGCAGGAGCACTCGATCGTGCTCGTGCGCGGCGGCCGCGTGAAGGATCTTCCCGGCGTGCGGTATCACATTATTCGCGGGACGCTCGACGCCGCCGGCGTGGAGAACCGCAAGCAGGGGCGCTCGAAATATGGCGCCAAGCGGCCTAAGGCCGCGGCGAAGTAAAAGAGCGGGAAAGAGGAGAAGAAGCGCATGCCCCGTAAAGGATTCGTTCCGCGACGCGAGGTGACCACCGATTCGGTGTACGGCAGCGACCTCGTGGAGAAGTTTATCAATTCGATGATGTGGGACGGCAAGCGTTCGACGGCGCAGCGGATTTTCTACGGCGCCATGGATCAGATCGCGCAGAAAACGAATGGCGAGTCGTTGGCGACGTTCAAGAAAGC
>PMOP01000422.1 GCA_003161495.1 Acidobacteriota bacterium
TAGGCGCGCTTCCGCGATGGTCGCACAGCAAGCAGTGGGGTTATGCACCCACCGGAGGACTGGGGCTCATTCTTCTGATCGTCGTGGTTCTACTGCTTCTAGGCCGCCTCTGACCTTGCCGAACCGGCTGAAATTTGCCGCTCCGAGTTCATTCGTTGCGGACCACTTTCCACAGCTTTGCCCCACCCGCTTAAAATAAGGAAGGTCACACCAGCGGGCACGTTGTTCGCTGCTTCCATTCCGTCGACCGAATGCGATAATGGAAAGGTGAAAAACCTTTTCAAAGAATTTCCTCTCGCGTAATGAAAACCATCTCATTTCATAACTTTGGGACACGAATAATTTTTGCCTCCACCTTTTTTCTAGCGGCTATTTTTGCCTTTGGCCAGAGTTCCCACGCACAAGGGGCCCCTTCTTCCATAGAATCCCGAAATCGTTCCGTGGGCGTGGACGCGGGTGCGGCCGGCTCGTTGCCGCCTGTCATCGTTGTCGGTTTCGTCGGGGGTTTCATCCGGCATGACGATATCGTCCATAGCGAGGTGCAGCTGGCGGCGCGCCTGCGCAAAGAATATCCGGCGGGCGTTGCTGTGGAGACTTTTGAAAGTTATCACGGGGAAAACGCCAGAGCTAAAATCCATAGTTTGCTGGACACGAACCACGATGGAACCTTGACGCCCGCAGAAAAACAGAATGCGCGCATCGTTCTGTACGGCCACAGCTGGGGCGCGTCGGAAGCCATCACCGTGGCGCGCGAACTGGGCAAAGACGGCATCCCCGTGCTCCTCACCATTCAAGTCGATAGCATTTCCAAGATGCGCGAAAATGACGAAGTCATTCCTGCCAACGTCGCCCAGGCCGCCAATTTCTACCAGCCCGACGGATTTGTCCACGGACTGTCCGCCATTCGCGCCGCCGATCCGTCGCGCACCAAAATCATCGGGAATTTTCGATTCAACTACAAAACGAGTCCTTATACCTGCAACGAGTACCCCTGGTACGACCGCATCTTCGTGAAGCCTCACACTCAAATCGAATGCGATCCCAATGTGTGGAAAAAAGTGGAAGACCTGATACGGTCAAACCTCCCACCGGCGATATCGAATAATTCAGCGCAGTAATCATTTTTTAACACCCGCAGCGCGCCACGCAGCAGATGCAGCCCTCTGTTATCTACATCGACACAGAAAGCGATATGTACAAAAGTGAACAGCCGTAATGTGCAATGCGCCTTAATCTGCACCGTAACGGATCACCCGTTGTCCATTCCGCTGGACTTAAATACCTTGGGTTCGCAATTGAGAACCGGCAAGGAGGATTCAAGTGTTGCGCAATGCCGTCCCGGAAACGCCTGCAAATCAACGAGGCCAAGGCCACCGAAACTTGCCGGCCCACCGTCGGCGGATGATTCGTGTCCTATTTGTTGACAATGACTTGGCTGGCGTGGAACTTTGCCTGCAGGAACTCAAGAAAGCGCAATTTGCCATTTCGGCGGACGTGGTCAAAACACAAGCAGATTTCATCGAGAGGCTGCAGAAGGAATCCTACGACGTGGTTTTGGCTGCCGCTTCCGTCAACGGCTGGACAGGTTTGCAGGCGCTTTCCGTGTTGCAAGAAGAGGGCCAGGAGATTCCATTCATTCTGGTGGCCAAGGACCTGGAAACGGAAATCATCGAAGAATACATGAGGAAAGGCGCGTCGGATTGCGTGGACAAGACTCGCCTGGTAAGCCTGTCGCTCGCCATTGCGATCGCGGTGGAACGAACCGCCCAGCGCCTGGAACAAGACCGCGTTGAAAAAGCGTTACGGCACTCGCAAGCGCACTACCGCGCTTTGGTTGAAAATCCCACTTACGGGATCTGCCGGTTCGATGTGGATGGCCGGTTTCTCGAGGTCAACGAAGCGCTGGTGGCCATGCTTGGCTATGGTTCGAAAGAAGAATTGAAGGCTGTAAATCTGGCGACCGAGATTATTCGCGACCCTATCGAGCGCGCCCAATTGTTCGAACCCTACCGCCGAACGGGCCACATCGACCTTATAGAAGTGGAATGGAAGAGGAAAGATGGGACACCCATGAAGGTGCTGCTCAGCGGCCGCCAGGTAGGCATAGGCAATGAGGAAGGGGCGCCGGAGGAAAGCGAAATTATCGTCGAGGACGTCACCGCGCAACGCGCCGCCGAGGAATTTCTCCGGCATCAGGCTGCGACCGACGCGCTTACCGGGCTGGCCAACTACCGCAGATTCAGCGAAGCACTCGAATCCGAAATCAAGCGCTCGAATCGCACGGGGCGGCCCTTTGCAGTGCTCATGTTTGATTTGGATGGAATGAAGCAGATCAACGACCGGCACGGCCATCTGGCCGGCAATCGAGCGCTCTCCCGCCTGGCCGATATTTTTCGCGTTTCCTGCCGGTCCATCGACACAGCCGCGCGCTATGGCGGCGACGAATTTGCGATCATTCTCCCGGAAACGCTCGCCACCGATGCCGCGCTCGTAGGGAAGCGGATTTGCGAGCGATTGAGCAACGATGGCGAGGAGCCTCTGCTTTCCCTAAGCATGGGCATCGCGGTTTATCCGGAAGATGGTGCAGCCATCGATACATTGTTTCAGGCGGCGGACCGCGCGCTGTACCAAATGAAGCAACACAAGAAAGTATCCTGACCCAACCAGGTCATTCCCGCGTTCTTTGATTCGCGGAATTCCCATTTTGGCAGTACATCGCCCCGCAGAGAACACGGAATTCCGCCCCCTTTCCGACTAATTTATGAAACCTGTCCAGATTTGGACAGATTTTCGGCAGCGGCCGCGTTAGATCTGTTTCTGCGTTCCGTGAGATCGATCCAATAAGACTGGAGGCTGAAAGACATGATCGCGCATGAAACCAATAAGTTTTCACGTTCGTATTCTCTCTTGATCGGAAAACCGGTGGTTTTGCTCGTGGTTATTCGCCAATGCCACGTCCCAATGGCTTGCCACATTGTTGGAGAATCGGACGCCGATGTGCGCGTCCGCATCCGGTCTGGATGGGAAATGGATGTCCGAAAGGACTTAATTCTTGCCGTGGAAGAAGTCGTCACCGCCGGGGAAAACCGCGTGAATTGAAGAACACCCACGAGCTCGCGCCGGCGTTGCCGATTGTGTGCCTGCCCGTCCAGGCCTTGAATATTATTTGGACGGGAATCGTCGGCAAGATGTGGATGATCTCCTGGCAAGTTGCACGTGTGTAAATTCGCCATCACCGACATTTCATCGCTGTGGCGCAAAGTTTAAATCGCAACTAAGGAGAGACCACCATGGACGAAAGCACGAAAGACAAAACCAAAGGCAAGCTTCACGAATTGAAAGGCAAAGTTAAGGAAAAAATTGGCAAAGCGACAAACGATCCCGACCTGGAAGCTGAGGGAGAGAACGAAGCGGTTGACGGGAAAGTCCAAAAGAAAATCGGCCAGGTGGAGAAAGTTTTCGGCGTCTAGAGCACATGGCTCCGCGCGGACAGGAAACAAAACTGCACGCTGATCCTAAGTGCCGGCCATATAAAAATGATCACAGGTCACCTAATCGCGGCTTTGGTACCGCTGGCGGTCCGAAGCATGCGGCGGTGGCTTTTTCACCTTGGCGGTATTGGGCTGCTTCCCCTCGGCGTCCTGGATAGCTCCGTCCTTCCGATTCCGGGAATCCTGGATGTGGCCACCATTGTCCTGTCCGCCCGCCTGGAGCGCTTTTGGCTCTATTACGTTTTGATGGCCACGGCCGGTTCGGTGGCCGGAGGCTTTGTCACTTACCGGCTCGCCCGCAAAGGCGGGAAGGAAGCGCTCGACCGCAGATTCTCGCAAAAAAAAGTGAACAGTGTTTGCAAAATCTTCGGCCGGTGGGGATTCGCCGCCATCGCTATCCCCGCCATCCTGCCGCCCCCTGTGCCCATGCTTCCTTTTCTGCTTGCGGCGGGCGCCATGCAATATCCGGCAAGAAAATTCCTGGCGGCGCTGACGCTCGGACGAATCTCCAGATACCTGCTCCTGGCGTATTTGGCGTCACGCTATGGGCGGCAACTCATTTCATTTATCGCAGAAGACGGACATCCGGTCATCGTGGCGATCGTTTTGGCGCTGCTGGCCACGGCCACGGTGGCTTCCTATTTTTGGCGGGGCAACCAAGACACAAATGGACTGGGAGATTTGGCGGGGGCTTCTGTTGGGGACTCCGGCCCGTTAGTCGTGCAGGACCACGCTGAGCAATGAATCGTTCACGTGCAGGCCGCCATCGTAGTTGATGAATCCCAACTTCTTGAATTTGTTCATGAAAAAATTAACGCGGGAACGTGTCGTGCCCACCATTTCCGCCAGCGTCTCCTGCGATATTTTCGGAAGCACGAATTGTGGTTTCTCGTGATTGCCGTAGCGTGCCAGCAACAGCAGGGTTCGCGCCAGGCGTTTCTCGCTGGAATTGAAAAGTTGATCGACCAGATCTTCTTCAATCCGGATATTGCGGCCAACCATGTAGGCGATGAAGCGATCCGAGAACTCGTGTTCCACGTGGAGCACGCGGATCATTTCCTTTAGCCCGATCACCAGCAGCGTGACAGGTACAATCGCCGTCGCCGTGGCCATGCGCATCGGCTGTCCAGCCAGGGCGCTTTCGCCGACGAAATCTCCAGGCTTGAGCATTGCCACAACGGCTTCCTTCCCGGTCTTGGAGACCACAGAAAGTTTTATGCTTCCTTTCTGAATGTACATGACCTCCTTGCCCAGATCTCCCTGGGTGAAGATCGTATCCTTCGCCTGGTATTCCATGATGGTTCTTGCCAAACCCGCTGAATCGAGAAACGCTTGCACATCGAAAGTCGGCGGCCTCGGGCGTATCGCTTTCTTGGTTGTCTTCATGGTTGTGACACTTCCACTTTCTTGGGGAGGGCCTGCGCCCCATTGGAACCCTTTTCTGATTTGGTGACAACCCGCTTGCTGTGGCCGTTACCATTGGCCTTGGCGTTCTGCTTTTCGAGAACTTTCTTGGCCACTTCGACGGGAACTATCTCGAAATGTATGTGCGTTTTTCGCATCGAACTTTCTCCTCCGGAAACAACGTAGCAACCTCCAAGCGATACGGGGAAAATCTTTTAGGAATCTGTGGATGATGACAGCGGGCCAATCAACGGTATTTCGGTGGCACGCAGCGTGACCAATGCGTGGGCGCCGTTATCGGGTACGGACGCGCAGAGCAACATAACCGTGACAATTTTTGTTGTACTTTAGGCTAAGAGTGCGTATGATTGTATGAGCTTAGTTATACGTTTGGCACGGAAGGTTCCTATGAAAACCAATCCCGCGATACCTCATTTCAAGACGATGGCCATGGTTGACGTCCCTCGTTCGCGGAACGGCAAGCACAAAAAGATCGTTTCCGCCATCCTTCGCGACTTGGACGACCTGGGAGAAGGCGCTGCCTTCAAGGTCCCTTTGGCTGTCCTCGGAGATACCAAAGAGAACGTGCGCTCGGCGCTGAACCGCGCCACGCGAAAATCCAACCGCGATGTCGCGACGGCCACTGACGAGCATTTCCTGTACGTTTGGAATGTGGCGAAGTCTGAGTCAGCGGGCGCAACTCGTCCCAAAGGCCAAGGCAAATTCCTTTCGCGCCCCTCCTGAACCTGATCGAAGCCGCATAGCTTCGTTCCGAAAGACCCTTTTCGGTACATGTGCAATAACTAGAACCTATCCCACAAATGCTCATTGTGGGTCGCGGCTTCAGCCGCGACGTTCGGGACCCGAAAAACAAGGGCTTTAGCCTCTGAAGCCCTGGCCAGTTTTGAAGGCTGACCATTTATGAGATGAGTTCTAATAACTATTGAGGGGTATGAACCACGAGCGTGGCGCCTTCTCTTGCTTTACTCTTCCCCGCGAAAAATGATGCAATATTGCGAATACGTGCAATAAGGCACAGACTCCCGCATTCCGCGGACTCATCATCTACGTACCGATTCCTGCAATAGGGACGGAAGAATCAAATACTGAGGGTCCGACAAAATTCCCCAGGATTAGAGAAAAAGTCGCATTTTGGAAATGCAGCGTGAAATGAAGGGCGGAAGAACGTCTGAAAGCACTCTTCAGCGCATACG
>PMOP01000106.1 GCA_003161495.1 Acidobacteriota bacterium
AACCATCTTCCTCGTGGTAACTCCCCAATGTTACAATGGATTTGGCGGTGTGTCAGCCGCCAGCCCGCGCTGGGCATCCATTCGTGTCCGAAAAGAATCGAACAGCGTGAGGCAATTTTCATTTGCACGAGGCAAAAATATCATTGAGCACCATCGCACCAAAGTGGAGTGAGCCGACCACCCCGGCACCCAAGGTGGTTTTGCCAGTGGGGGATACCGCTCCGCGCCTCGGCGGTTCGCAGAAACCCCTGTCCCGCGGCTTTCTCTCCAACCTGAGGGACTTCCTCATGGAACGTCCGGTAAAGATCGCCAAGAATGTGCGTGGCGACGTTTTTACCGTGGACGAATACGGCGGCGGCGTCGCGGAAAATTTCAAGGAATGGTTCAAGCCAACGCCCAAAGCCGTGTCCTCGCGCATGACCGTGGACTGGCAGCCGCCCTACAAAGTCATGTGGCAGAATATCCGGGACCTTATTTCACCGCCCAAACTGCCGCCGCTCAAAGTAACCAGCCAGCCGGTCAAGGTAAAGGATATTTGGACCAAAGACAAAGCCTTTGGCCCTGCTCAGGCGATTGCACTGGCTTTTCATATCGGCATTACGGCCCTGATTTTTTCTCCTCTTCTGTATGAAGTTGCGAAAAAAGTGGCCGCGAGCCCTGTCAACAACCAGCTCATTACGCCGATTGATATTTCCGAATACTCCGCAAAGCTGCCCGCCGGCAAGGACAAGGCCGGTGGAGGCGGTGGAGGCGGCGAGCGGAATCCTCTTCCGGCAACAAAGGGTAAGGCGCCGAAGTTTAGTTTCAACCAAATCGCCCCGCCGATGGTGCGCACAAAGCCTGACTCAAATTTTCAGGCGACATTATTGGGCCCTCCGGATTTAAAAATTCCAAGTCCGAATATGGATAATTACGGCGACCCGCTGGCCAAGCTGATGAATGATTCAGGCGGACCCGGCGGCGGAAGCGGCATCGGAAGCGGCACAGGGACTGGAATTGGCAGTGGCGAAGGCGGCGGCCTGGGACCAGGTTCCGGCGGCGGCACGGGCGGCGGAGCTTACCATCCGGGAACCGGCGGCGTCGGCTATCCTTCTTGTGTCTATTGCCCCGATCCGAAATATTCCGAGGAAGCCCGCAAGGCAAAATATCAGGGTACGGTTGTTCTTCAAGCAGTGATCACTCCGGATGGCCGCGCCACGGAAATTCAGGTCGTGAAGGGCCCAGGGCTTGGCCTGGAAGAAAAAGCTGTGGAGGCCGTGAAGCAATGGCGCTTCAAGCCCGCGAACGGTCCGGGCGGAAAACCCGTCCCGGTAATCGTTCCCATCGAAGTGACATTCCGCCTGCTTTAATATTTTTCATCGCCGCACTTTTTCCGCCTTGTTGTTTTTCCCCATTCGCCGTTTGCTTGCGCATAAATTACGATGCTCACGCGAGGTGCCCTCCGTGAAACCCAAAACAAGCCGTACCGCAAGCTTGTTTCTTGCGGAATCGCAGCAGTTGATCGCGAAACACAATCTTCCCCACATCGTCGAATGCCTTCAGGAGCTTTCCGAAGACGAAATTTGGTGGCGCCCCAATCCCGCGTCCAACAGCGCCGGCAATCTTGTCCTGCATCTTTGCGGAAATGTCCGCCAGTGGATTATTTCCGGGTTGGGCGGAGCGGAATACAAGAGGGAACGCGACCGCGAATTTGCGGAGCGCGGCCCCCTTCCGCGGCAAGCGCTCGTTACCCAACTGCACCGGACGGTCCGCGATGCGTGCCGGGTGTTGGCAAAGCTCTCGGACGATTCGCTGTCGCGGAAATATGCTATTCAGGGATATCACGCTTCGGGCATGGCCGCCGCGTATCACGTCGTGGAGCATTTCGGCTATCACACCGGCCAAATCATCTACATCACAAAACTCAAGCGCGCCCAGGACCTAAAATTCACGCGCCTGCCCGTGATAAAGAAGCCTGGAGCCAGGTAAACCGTGGCGCCGGCGAGACGCCGGCGCCACGCAACCCTCGCGCAGCCAGCGATTAAAGCTACCCGAAACAGTCCGAATCTTTGCTGCATACACGACGGAAACACATCCACGTTGAATCATTCCCAACAGCTTCGCGGCGAGGTACACTTCGCCATGATGCTAATGAAGACGAAATCGTGCATTTGCGCCATGGCACTATTTGCTGGATCCGCGGCGATGCTTCTCCCCGCATGCCTCGCGGCCCAATCCGCGGGAAACATTGAATTCACCGCGCGCGTTGCGCCCACCGGTGGCCAGCCCGAGCCCGTTCGCCAACTGACGTTTTACCTGCTGCGCAAAAGCCTGGAAGACATACGCGCCGAAGCCCTGCGTCAGGCGCCTGCTCCCGACATGGACAAGTTCATTGAGACGCTCGGCGTGTCTTCCGATTTGAAGGACTGGATGAAAAAACATCATTCCGTTCAGTTGTCCGGCGAAGACTTCGTCAAGAGCCTGACTCCCGACGATATTCTGAACATTTCCGAGTTTTTCAAAGCCTACATGGCGCACAACGAGGCTTATCGAGGCGCCGGTTTCCCCGAGCCGAAATTCAAGAAAAAGGATCTCGAATCCAATCCGGAAAAATACAAAGACCAGAAGGAAGCCTATGAAGCGGCCGTTCGTAAATATATCGCCGCCGCGCCGGACAGCAAGAAAGGGATGGACCTCGAACTCGTCGACCTGAACCCGGCTGCAAAGTGGGAGTCCATGGAGCGAAAGCAGCGCCAAGCCGTGGAAGCAGGAGCATTTCGCTTGGCCGAAGAACGCTACCTTGTCTCGCACACGGATACGGATCTCGACGGGCACGGATCTTTCGCAGCCATCGCTCCCGGTAATTATTGGATCGGGATGCTCGGCACGGAGGCGATTTCCGGCGACGTTCACCTGAATTGGGATTACCCGGTGACGGTGCGCCGCGGCGAAACAGCCCGAGTGGAACTTTCCAACCTCAATGCGGCAAGACCCAGCATCGAAGCGCAAAATTCCATCAACTGAGGATTCCTCCCGCAGTGACTTGCACAGATGAGAGTGCGGCCTAGATGGGCACCTGGCCGCTCTGGATTGCCTTTAACTCCGGCGTCGCACTTTTGCTGGCGCTCGATTTGGGGCTGTTGCACCGGCGCGCGCGCGACGTCTCTTTGCGCGAAGCGGCTGCCGAAAGCGCGGCATGGATCGCGCTCTCGCTCGGCTTCGGTGCTTGGATTTTCGTTTCGCATGGCCGCGGCCCCGGACTGGAGTTTTTCACCGGCTACATCGTTGAAAAATCCCTCAGCCTGGACAACGTTTTTGTCTTCCTGCTGATCTTCCAGTATTTTCGCGTCGAACCTCGATATCAGCATCGCCTGCTTTTCTGGGGCGTTCTGGGCGCGCTCGTCCTGCGCGGCGCGATGATCGGCGCGGGCGCGGCGCTGCTTGCCAGGTTTGCATGGGTCCCTTATCTCCTCGGGGCATTTCTGTTGTATTCGGGATTCAAGTTGTTTGGCGCGGATCACGCCGTGCATCCCGAGAAAAATCCAGTGGTGCGCTGGGCGCAAAAATT
>PMOP01000098.1 GCA_003161495.1 Acidobacteriota bacterium
TGCGCGTAGCTGAACATCGCCACGCGATCCGGAGAAAGCGCGACGACTTGCTCGACCGTATGCGCGAAGCGTTCGGCGGTTTGCAGAGGCAGACCGTAGATCAAGTCGACGTTGATGCTGTCAAAGCCGAGCCGTCGCGCCTCTTCGATCAAATCGCGCGTCATTTCCAGCGGCTGAATGCGGTGAATCGCCGCCTGCACCTCGGGATGAAAATCCTGAATGCCCATGCTCAGGCGGTTGAAGCCGAGCCGCCGCAACGTTTCCAGATGCGCGTTCGTGGTCACTCGCGGATCGATCTCGATGCCGATTTCCGCGTCCGGCGCGAACGTAAACCGTTCGGCCGTGAAGCGGAACAGGCCTTCCATCTGCTCCGGCGTCAAATACGTGGGCGTCCCGCCGCCCCAGTGAAATTGCACGACGGGCCGTTCGCGGTCGACGAAGCGGCTGACGTGCTCGATTTCGCGCTCCAGAATTTGAATGTAGGGCGGCGCGACGCCATGATCCTTGGTGATGACCACATTGCAGGCGCAAAAAAGGCACAGGCTCTCGCAGAAGGGAAGATGCATGTACAGCGAAACCGGAGTGCGCGCCGCATTGGCCGTCGCATAATATTGGTCGAGGTCGTCCGGCCCAAAATTATCCTGCCAAACCGGCGCCGTGGGATAGCTCGTGTAGCGCGGCCCCGGCCGGTTATATTTCTCGAGAAACGCTTCGGAAATTTCAAAGCGTTCTCGGTTTAATTTCAGATGGAGGCTCGAATCGCTCATAGATTTGGCGGGCTCTTAGCGCGCCCCTTCCATTCGTACTTTGTCGATCACCGCGGCGGCCTGGCCAGCCTGTACAAACGCTCGCGCATTTTCCACCGGTGTCTGCTGCAAAATACCGTGCCCCAAATTCAGGATGTGGCCGATGCCGCCCGTGCTCTCGACCGCATCGCGTGCCGCCTGCCGCACGCCCTCTTCGGGACCAAGGAGCGCGCACGGGTCGACGTTGCCTTGCAAAGCGATGCGCGGCCCGACCAGTTCACGGACCGTCGCCAGATCTACGCGCCAATCCACACTCAACACGTTCGCTCCCGATTCGGCCGCGGCTGCCAGCAAGTGGCTGGAGGCTTTCGTGTAGAGGATCACTGGTGTATCGCCCGCGCCGATTTCTTCGATCAGAAGCTGCGTCGCGGGAAGCGCAAATTCGCGATATTGATCGAGCGTCAATTCGCCTACCCAGGTGTCAAAAAGTTGCACGGCCGCCGCGCCCGCATCAATTTGCGCGCGCAGATAACGAGCCGTGGCGCGCGCAATGCGTTCGAGCAGGTCTCGAAACACTGATGGATCGGAGTAAAGCATCGTCTTAGCCGCCGGAAAACCGTCTTTCCCGTGGCCTTCGATCATGTAGCAAGCCAGCGTCCACGGCGCGGCAGCAAATCCCAGCACCGGTACGTTCGGGCCCAGTTCCCGAACGAGCCCGCGAATTGTTTTCATCAGAAATCCTGTTTCCTCTTCAGGATCAAAGGAAGAAAGTTCCCTGATTTGCGCGGCCGTTCGAAGCGGAGACTCAATCACCGGCCCCTTGTCCGAAAGTTCGAATGGCAAACCCATCGCTCCGGCAGGAATCAAGATATCGGAGAAAACGATGACGGCGTCCACGCCCAGGATGCGATGCGGCTGCAGCGAAACCTCGATGGCCAGTTCCGGCGTCTTGCAGACTTCCAGAAAATTGTGTTTCTGGCGAATGGCGCGGTATTCCGGCAAGTAACGCCCGGCCTGGCGCATGATCCATACCGGGACGCGCTCAACAGGCTCGCATCTGCAGGCGCGCAGGAATAGGGCTTTCCGGTTCACGGTCTCGCGAGATAGAGTCATTGGGTCAAGCTGCGGATTCATCATAACAAAAGTAAGAGTTCACTGCATGGCCGCGTGATTCTCGGGTGTAAGGCCCGTCTTCGCCTTGGGAATTGGAATGGCTCCAGGTCGCCGCGTTGCCGGAATGGTGAAAGTGAATCCGCGCGAGCGATCTGCTTTTCTCCAACGGTAGCGTCAACGGGCGAAAGGACAAAGATGGACTCAACGAACCGGCGCCTGATGTGGCACGGAATGTTCTTGTTCTTGATAGGACTTATGACGGGCTTTGCCGAGCAGCATTTCGCCAATGTTCGCATGGGACTCGCGGCACACCTGGAAGGCGTGATGAACGGCACGTTCTTAATTGCGGTGGGTGCGATCTGGAACGAGGTGAGACTGCCGCGTACGGCCAAAGTGGTCACCTACTGGACGGCTCTGTACGGCACTTATGCGAATTGGCTGTTCACGACGTTCGCCGCGGTTTTTGGAACCGCTGCGCTCTCGCCAATTACGGGAGCGGGCCACGCTGGACAACCGTGGCAGGAGAGTCTTGTCACGGCGGGATTTATGAGTGTAGGCTTCGTGATCGTAGCATTCACGGTGCTAGCACTCTGGGGCTTACGGGCCAAAACGGTGTAGTCCAGCTTGTTATTAAAACTTCAACATCGAACTGCGCGTCATCGTCACTTGGCTGGTGACCACCGCTGGTCCTGACCTGAAGAGATGGTACGCCGCGTATTGTTCTGAGTACGTATCTTCTGACGACAGGCAATCGATCGGGATGATTACCTTGTATCCGCGCTGCGCCGCGCCTCCGCCGGTGCCAATGCCCACGCCTTGAAACGATGTGCCGCAGACGATGACCGTCTTGATGCCGCGCGCTTTCAACTTCTCATCCAGGTTCGAGCCGATAAATTTGTCTGGCCCGTTCTGGCGCGCCCATTCGCCGTCACGAGCCATAAATCCAGGATCCATCATGTCCGCGGGAGTGGCCATGCCGTTGCTGCCAACAAAGCTGTACCACACCATTGCGCCGGCAGCGCGCGCCGCATCGTGCAACTTCTTGACGGCGGGAACCGTGGCCACGCAGCGCGGACGAGCGCCGCAATTAGCCTTCATCATGTCCAGAATAAGCAGAGCCGTCGTCGGGCCGTCCACCGTAGCAGGTTTGAGCTCGATGGGAGGCGGAGCTTTTGCTGTGGCCCAATCGTCGAGGATGTCGGCGGCTGAGGACGAGGCAGCAAACGCAATCATGACCGTTACGGTTGCCGCGATTGCCCCGCGCAATAAATTTCTCATCTTTAACATTGTGCTCTCCTTGGATCGATCCGATCCGCCTCACCTCATGGAGCCAGGTTCTGCGGCATCCTACGCTTCCACCGTCTTATACACAACGAATTTGTAAATGAAATTCGGGCGGAACTATTAAGTATTCGCGGCTAATACGAATCGGAGAAAATCGATTTGAACAATAGCGCGGCTGCCTTCAGGGATCGCGCTGTTCGATTACGCACGCCATTTGCATATCGCCGGCATTTGTCGGAGGAAACAGTTAAGGCATGGTTATGAAAGCTTACGATTTACAGCGATTATCCAATGACGGGTAACAGTGTTTCCTGTGTCGTGGTTTTCTGACCGTCAAAAACAACTATGCAATCGCGTCCATTCTTTTTCGCCATGTAGAGCGCCTTATCCGCAGCATGAATTAAATCTTCCATATTATCTTTGTGTGCCGGATAGTTGGCGATGCCCGCGGAAATCGTAATTCTGCCAAGCGTTTGTCCACGATATTCGACGGAGAGGAGTCTGACTGCTTCACAAATGTTTCTCACGCACTTGAGCGTCCCTTCCACATCCGCTTCGCACAGGACCAATGAAAATTCCTCACCTCCATAACGGCAGGCAAGATCACCGGCACGCAAACGAGTTTTGAAGAGGGAAGCGACTTCTTTCATCAGCAAATCCCCGGCCTGGTGCCCGAAAGTGTCATTGAAGTGTTTGAAGTTGTCCAAATCCAGCATCACTAGCGAAACGGGACGTTTTGTTCGCGCAGCACGGCGCAACTCCCGATTGAGCGACTCTTCGAGGTAGCGGCGATTAAATAATCCTGTGAGCGGATCGCGAATCGATTGATTCCGCAACAATTCTCGAAGCCGGAGGTTGGCCAGCGCCAGGGACACGCGCTCTGCGACTGCAATGGCAAGCCTGCTAAGTCTGGCTTGTTGAACCTGCCCGCCCTCCGAAAGAGGCCCACTGGGCTGTGGCCCTTTATCCAAGTACATCACTCCCAGTGTTTCCCCCTGTGCGATCAGCGGCACACAAAGGTAATCTCCGGTCAGGCTACCCCGGAGATGGGAGCACGCAATCGGCGTTCCGGAACCATTTTCCCCGTACGGCTTACCCCGTCGAAGAGCCCAGCAATCATCGGGGCTAAATGCAATTTCCGTCGTTGCGCAGTTGTTCCAAACGGCGCGGGCCTCCACCAGGTCGCGAGATGGATTGATAATGCAAAGAGCGCCGGCATGAGAGCCAAAGATGTTCGTCAGCGCTTTTTCGCTCAATTTGTACGCTTCCTCGACCGTCAGGCACGATTGCAGCAAATCGCCCAATTCGCTCAACTCGACATTTTCCCGGGCGTGAATTTCGGCGTCTTGCAATGCGGCGCTCAACCGCCTGTCTGCTTCTTTGCGATCCGTAATGTCGCGAACGAAAACAACGCCCCCTTCTTTCTCTCCTTGCGCGTTGATCAGGGGACCGCCGGCAGCAAGCTTCCAGCTGATTTGCTCTCCATTCAGCGGGCGACTACACATCTCCAATCCGTATACGGATTCTCCGCGCAAGGCTCGAGCAAGCGCCAGTTCTTCCGTCTTGTACAACGTCTGTCCGTCGTCTTTATAGAGTCCCAACAATTCGGGATAGTTCTGGTCAAGACTGACCGCGTGAATCAAGGCATTTTCACGGGATGCAACCGGATTCCTGAGAATTATCGAGCCCGACTTGTCGGCCACAATTACAGAATCACTGCAACTATCCAGGATGGATTGAAGAAGCCTTTTCTGTTCAATGGTGGCTCGCTCTGCACGTTCATGCCTGGCAAATTCACGATTGAGAAACCAAAAGACAAGAAGCAGAGATAAGAATACAAATACACTCCGAATTGCATTGATTTTGGTGGCACGGACATCGCTTGCTTCCGCTTGCGCCAATCGAAGTTCCAACAAGGACCTTTCGACGCCCTCGAAAGTGACAATCACGGCCAGCAGTTGGGAAGAAATGTTCGCGCTCTGCGCGGCAAATTCGTCTTGAACCGCGCGATCGTGGCTGTTTCGCTGATGCGACTCCATGGAGGCTTTTAGCAGGGACAGTCTGCTATGAACGAGCGGATCGAGTTGGACAAGCCGAAGTTGTTGGCCCGGGTTATCCGCGGTTAAACCGCGCAGCTGCGCGAGGTCGCGAAGGACCAGATTGGTTGCCGCATCAAACTTCTGAAATTGCGCCGGATCCCCCGTGCGAATGTAAGCCCCTCGCGCTGCCGCGGCATCCGTTAAGTGGGCGGGAAGTAACTCGCTCAATTCCAGGACGTCTCTGGTATGGGAAACCCAGCGATTGTTCTCTGAAAAGCGTTGGCTCTCAGTCTGGGAGAACCACATGAGGGCCCCAAAGGCAACGAGTGCCAGCGCGAATACAAGGTTTGCTCTTACTTTCAGCGTCAATGTGCGTTACCGCCATTCATAGTTAGACATTCGTAAAATGTCTCATAGCGAGCCTGGATTACTTTTAGGCTATTACATCGTCTGGCACAATGGGCCTATGTCTCATGAGTTAAGATGCGGCATGTAAACATTCCGCGCCTCTACTAAAACCACACCGGATTCCGGGAAACCGGCGTGGTCCTGCGACCCCCGTATTTGTGCACTCACTCTTTGGATTTGGCTATAATGTTCGGGCAATGGACATTTGCGGCGGGTGGAACCTGCTGCCGCGAATGCGTGCATAAAATGACTAGTCCGTATGTAATCGCGACGCTACTTTTCTACGCGGCGAGCCTTGCGCTGTACATCTGGAATTTGCGCGAGCCTTCGCGTGCGGCGGGCATTGGTGCGACTTCGTTCCTGGTCATCGGGCTGGGGCTCCACTACCTGGCGCTGCTGGCGCGGTCGCGATTGATTCATGCCGTGCCGTACGATGACCTTTTTGGTTCGCTTTCCCTGTTTGCGTGGCTGCTCGCCGCTACGTATCTTTGTCTGGAGGCTATTCACCGGCGCCGCGCGGTTGGCCCATTCGTGTTGCCGATCGTAATCGGCGTGTTCTTGCTTGCGCACCTGCCCGAAGCTAGGGCGGTGAAGGCGCCGCCGGCGCAGGGACCGCTCTTCGCATTCCACGTCACGCTGAATATTTTGGCGTATTCGGCGTTCGCGATTTCTTTTGTGCTCAGTATTATTTTTCTGGTGCAGAACTGGCGATTGCGAAACCGCAAGCTGGGCGTTGTGGGATGGCGGTTTCCGGCGCTCGATGTTCTCGAACGCATGGCGCGCAGCAGCGTCCTGATCGGCTGCATCTCGCTCGCGGCGGGAATGACGGCGGGATTGATCTGGGCGCATCGGCTGGAAGGAAAGTATTGGGATGGCGATCCGAAAGTGATTGTCACGGCCTTGATTTTATTGATTTATGTCGGCTACGAATTTCTATCGCGCACAGCGGCCTGGCGCGGAGCGCGCGCCTCGGCGCTCTGCATTTTCAATTTCATGTTCGTGATATTCAGCTACAGTATTGTGAATCGGTACCTATCCCATTTTCACCGATACTTCTGAACGGGTGCGCGAACGGGATTTGCGGGAGTTTGTCGAACGACTTGTAAATGGAAATTGTTCTCATCGGACTGAATCACCGCACGGCTTCGGTCGATTTGCGGGAGCGTCTCGCCTTCACGCCCGAGCAGGCGCGCGAAGCCGCTGAACAATTGCGGTCGCGCGGCATTCTTGAGGAATCACTGGTCCTCTCGACGTGCAACCGCAGTGAACTGTACGGTGTTCCGCGCGAAGACGCGACGGATAGCGCCGGCGCGGTGGAATTGTTCGTCGCGTCTTTCCACCAGCTTTCTCTTATTGAATTGAATGGCTCGCTCTACCGGCATCGCGATAGCCAGGCCGTGCGGCATCTGTTCCGTGTTTCGGCGGGCCTCGATTCCATGTTGCTCGGCGAAGCGGAAATTCTGGGGCAGGTGCGCGATGCCTACCAGATCGCGCTCGATCGCGGCGAAACGGGACCTGTTCTTAACCGGATGTTTCAGGCCGCGCTGGAAGTTGGAAAGCGCGTGCGCAGCGAAACGGAACTTGGCACGCGGCCTGTTTCGGTGGCGTTCTCGGGAGTAAAACTGGCCGAGCG
Source organism: Acidobacteriota bacterium (assembly GCA_003161495.1). Taxonomy (GTDB): domain Bacteria; phylum Acidobacteriota; class Terriglobia; order Acidiferrales; family UBA7541; genus Palsa-360. Next base: position 7,224 of record PMOP01000098.1, read on the forward strand.
TATTTTCGGCAAGTTGAACAATCACCGCGCCCTGATCGTCGGAGCGGGCGCGACGAGCGAGCAAGTGGTGCGGCACCTCACCGACCGCGGTATCAAGCAATTGCGTGTTCTGAATCGCACGCCGGAGCACGCCGTGGACCTCGCCGCGCGATTCGGAGGCGAAGTCGTCCCGTGGGAAAACCTGTCCGCGGCGCTCGATTGGCCGGACCTGATTGTGACTTCCGTTTCCGCGAGCGAGCCGATCCTCACGCGCGCGATGATCGAACGCTCCATGGCGGCGCGCGGCAATCGCGCACTGCTCTTGATTGACCTGGGAGTTCCGCGCAACGTCGCCTCGGATGTCGGAGATATCTACAACACGTATCTGTACAACATCGATGACCTGACCGAAATCGTCGAGCAAAATAAAAAGGCTCGCGTGTCCGAAATTCCGCGCGCCGAAGCGATCATCGACGAACACGTCGAAAAATTCCTGCATTGGCAGGCCGGCGTCGCCGCGGGCGCGGTGCTAGGAGATCTTCGCAAAAAACTGGTGGCCGAGCGCGAGGCCTTCGTCCAAGAGCGTCTCGCGTCGATGCCGCACCTTTCCGACGCCGATCGCGCGCAGGTCGCCGCGATGCTGCAGGAACTTCTCGAACGCGTAATCATTACTCCCGCGGAACGCATGCGCGGCATTCCGGAATTGCGCAGGAAACTCCAGAACTTTGAAGCCATTCGAGATTTGTTCCGCCTCGACCGGGAGAAACCTTGAAGCCGCTGCGAATCGGCAGCCGGGGCAGCGCGCTCGCTCTATGGCAGGCGCGGAGCATCGCGCGAGCGCTGCGCGAAATATCGGGCGCCGAGCCCGAGATCGTGATCATCAAAACTTCGGGCGATAAATTTCAGCAAACAAGTTTCAGCCAGATCGGGACCAAGGGCGTCTTCATCAAGGAACTCGAAGACGCGCTGCTCGACGAGCGCATCGACCTGGCCGTCCACAGCATGAAAGATGTGCCGACGGAAATGCCAGATGGCCTGACGATCGCCGCGATTGGAAAGCGGGAAGATGTGCGCGACGCGCTGCTTTCTTCAAGCGGGGCAACCCTGGCATCGCTGCCGCAAGGCGCGCGCGTGGGCACCAGCAGCCTGCGCCGCCAGTCTCAATTGCTTTACGCGCGCCGCGATTTGCGCATGCTCGAACTGCGCGGAAACGTGGACACGCGTGTCGAAAAACTGAAGCGCGGCGATTACGACGCGATCGTCCTTGCTAAGGCGGGACTTGACCGCCTGGGCTTAAGCGCAAAGATCAGCGAAGTGCTGCCGCACGAAGTTAGCCTGCCCGCGGCGGGACAAGGCGCGATCGGGATCGAGGCTCGCGCGGGAGATGCTGTAACTTTGCGCATCCTTGAAAGGCTTGAAGATGCGGAAAGCCGCAGCGCGGTGACCGCCGAGCGGTCGGCGCTCGCTGGCCTCGGAGGCGGCTGCCAAGTGCCCATTGGCGCCTGGGGCCGCATCGAAAATGGAACGCTCTTGCTGGATGTCGCTGTGCTTTCCGCGGACGGCGCGCAGCGGTTGTGGGAAAAAGATTCGGGCTCGCCGCGAGAAGCCGAAGTGATCGGCCGGCGAATCGCACAAAAATTGCGCGACGGCGGCGCGGCAGCTTTGCTCGATCGCGAAAGCCGCGGGACGCGTGCATAATTATGGGCGGACCACTACAAGGGAAGCGCATCGTCGTCACGCGCGCCGTCGAGCAGTCGCGCGAACTGTTGGCGCGCCTTGAAAGCATGGGCGCAACCGTGCTGCTATTTCCGGCGGTAAGTTTTTCCGAACCTACCGAAACGACCGAGCTGGATCGGGCCATCCGTTCACTTGGCGAGTTCGATTGGATTTTGTTCACCAGCGCCAACGCGGTCCGGTTTTTTGCGAGTCGCTGCCGCAAACTGGGGGTGGAGCCGGGGCAGGACGGAAACTATCGTTGCGCGGCTGTTGGCCCGGCAACCGCCAGCGCCGTGGCTGCGGAGGGATTTCCAGTGGATCGTGTGGCGCAGGAATTTCTTGGGGCTGCGCTGGCAAGCGAACTTTCTGCGTCGATAGCGGGAATGAAAATTTTGTTGCCGCGCAGCGACCGCGCGCGGCCCGATTTGCCCGATGCATTGAAGGCTGCGGGGGCGGAAGTCAGGGAGGTCGTGGCGTATCATACGAGAGGCGTAGGCGTGGTTGAACCGGAAGTGATGCGGGCCATTCAGGAAACGCAGGTTGACGTGATTTCCTTTTTTAGCCCATCCGCGATAGAAAATGTGCGGGCGGAGCTTGGCGAGGAAGTGCTCGCTCGTCTGGCCGCAAAAGCAGCGCTGGCCGCGGTCGGACCCGTGACAGCCGCGGCACTGCGGAGTGCTGGTTTGCCTGTCGCCATCGTAGCGCCGCTCAATACGGCGGATTCCATGGCCGAAGCAATTGAAAACTATTTTTCGCAGAGCATGGATACTAAAGCGAGGGTCGTATGAGTTTTCCGGTAACCAGGCCGCGCCGGCTGAGGCGCAGCGAAGCGATCCGTTCCCTGGCGCGCGAAACGCGCCTGTCGGCTCACGGATTTATTTATCCGATGTTCGTTTGCCCGGGCACAAATGTTCGGAATCCGATCGGGTCGATGCCTGGCGTCGCGCAGCAATCGGTCGATACGTTTCTTGAGGAATGCCGCGAAGTGGAACAGCTCGGCATTCCGGGAATTATTTTGTTCGGCATCCCGGATAAAAAAGACGCGCTCGGCACCGAAGCCTATGCGGCGGACGGCGTCGTGCAACGCGCGATCGAGGCGGTTCGCCGCGCCAATTTAAATCTGCTGGTGATGACGGACGTGTGCCTCTGCGAATACACGGACCACGGACACTGCGGCGTTGTCGAAAACGGGGAAGTGAAAAACGATCCGACGCTGGAGTTGCTTGCGCGCGAATCGCTTTCGCATGCCCGCGCCGGCGCCGACATCATTGCGCCTTCGGACATGATGGACGGGCGCGTTGGCGCGATTCGCAAAGCGCTCGACGGCGGCGGATTTCAGGACGTCGCGATCATGAGCTACGCGGCGAAGTATTGTTCCGGATTTTACGGACCGTTTCGCGAGGCCGCTGAATCCGCACCGCAATTCGGCGACCGGCGCGGCTATCAGATGGACCCGGCCAACGCGCGTGAGGCGCTCCGCGAAGTGGAATTGGACCTCGCCGAGGGCGCCGACATGGTGATGGTGAAGCCTGCGCTGGCTTATCTCGACATCATTCAGCGGGTGCGGGAAACATTCAGCATTCCGGTCGGCGCCTATAATGTCAGCGGCGAATATGCCATGGTGAAGGCGGCTGCGGCGAATGGCTGGATCGACGAAAAGCGAATCGCGCTCGAAATTTTAATCGGCATTCATCGCGCCGGCGCGAGCATCGTGCTCACGTATCATGCAAAAGACGCGGCGCGCTGGCTGAAAAATTGCTAGGTAGGCTCCGGGTTCCTGAGTGTGGATTGGGGAGGATTAAGTACCAGTGGGGGCTCGAGTGTCCAAGGGATATGCCGTACAAGACAAAACTAAATGAGGATGATATATCCCATTCTTGCGTTGACATGCGTGGCCGGATTCGGGGCAAGCATTTTCTTTTGGTCCGGTCGATTGTCGATGAAGTATAACGCTTGGACTACGAATTTTCGAGAACGGCACCCGAATATCAATTCGCCTCCGACTCCCCAAATGCGGGAACTAAACACAAGAATTATGACTTGGCTTTTTCGTATTGTAGGTGCGTCATTTTTTCTATTAGCATTTGCGGCGCTTATCGATATCCTAATTCCGAAGTAGCGCACTCCTGATTGAAAGGTCTTCATTTTCATTAAAAACATGATTTCACCCAGGTCTAAAGAAGCTGGACGTTCCCGTTCTCATGAAATATTTCGTCGTGCGACGGATGTGCTCGTCGGCGGAGTGAACAGCCCCGTGCGCGCGTTTCGCGCCGTGGGCGGAGAACCTATCGTCGTCGATCGCGCCGCCGGTGCGCGCCTGTGGGACGCCGATGGCAACGAATACATTGATTACGTTTGCTCGTGGGGAGCGCTGATTCTGGGCCACGCACATCCGAAAATTGTTCAAGCCATCACCGAGCAGGCGCGCCGAGGCACGAGTTACGGGATGCCTACCGAGCTCGAAGTCGAGCTTGCGTTGCGCATCCGCAAGGCGCTTCCATCTTGCGAAAAAGTGCGCTTTGTAAGTTCGGGCACCGAGGCGACTATGAGCGCCGTGCGTCTGGCGCGAGCCGCGACTGGCCGCGACTTAATTATTAAATTTGAGGGGTGCTATCACGGTCACTCGGACAGTTTTCTTTCCGAAGCGGGCTCGGGGCTCGCGACGCTCGGAATCGCTGCATGTCCCGGCGTTCCGAAAGCGCTCGCTGAATTGACGCTCAACGCCCCGTACAATGACGCCGCGGCGGCGGAAAAACTTTTTGATTTGCATCGGAACAAAATTGCCGCGCTAATTGTCGAGCCGGTCGCAGCCAACATGGGAGTCGTTTCGCCGAAGCCCGGGTTTCTGCAGGCGCTGCGCGATCTTTGCACGCGGAACGGTGCATTGCTGATCTTCGACGAGGTCATCACCGGATTCCGCATGTGCTACGGCGGAGCGCAGACTTTGTTCGGAATTACTCCAGACTTGACGACCCTTGGCAAAATCATTGGCGGAGGATTGCCGGTTGCCGCCTACGGAGGCCGCCGCGATTTGATGGACCGCGTTGCGCCGCTCGGCCCTGTCTACCAGGCGGGAACGTTGTCCGGAAATCCGCTGGCGATGAGCGCGGGAATTGCTTCATTCGATTTGCTGGCCGCGCCTGGATTTTACGAATCGCTGGAAGTGCGAGCGAAGCGCTTCGGCGAGGGGATCGTTGCCGCGCTCGGTGAAACGGGCGCTCCTGCAACGGCGGTTCGCGCGGGTTCGCTCCTCACGCTATTCTTCTCTCGCGAGCCGGTAACCGATTATGCCGGCGCGAAAAAATGCGATACACGGCGCTTTGCCGAATTCTTCCGCGCCATGCTCGATCGCGGCATTTTTCTTGCCCCTTCTCAATTTGAAGCGTTATTCGTCTCCGCCGCTCACACGGATGCGGAAATCGACCACACGCTAGCCGCATTCTGCGAAAGCCTGGCCACAACCAGTTGATTGCTGAACTTGACTCTCGTGGCGCCGGCGTCCCGCCGGCGGTTTTCGTATGTCCCGTGGAACGCAAATTCGCCGGCGGGACGCCGGCGCCACGAACTGCTCGGTAAACACGAACCGCAAATATGCTGTCTCTACTAAGGAGCAAAAAATCATGCCGGATGAACTGAGCGAGTTGCAAGAAAACGCGGAACACGGCCGGGAAAACCCTTCGCTTGCCCCAATTTCCGTCACCATGGCCATCCTCGCCGTCTGCGTGGCCGTGGTTTCCTTGCTGGGCCACCGTTCGCACACCGAAGAACTTCTCATGCAGAATCGCGCGACCGATCAGTGGGCCTATTACCAGGCCAAAAATATTCGCCGCCACAATTATGAAATGAGCCTCGATCTGCTTTCCCTGATTGAATTCAAGGACAAGGAGCAGGCCACGAAAATCCGCGACAAATATCAGAAGGAAGCCGACCGGTACACCAAGGAACAAGCCGACATCGAGGAGCAGGCCAAGGAGCTCGAAAGCGAATCGGCCCGTGCGCAACGAAAAGCCGACCGCTTCGATCTCGGAGAAGTGTTTTTCGAAATTGCGCTCGTGATTTCCTCGCTTGCCCTACTCTCGCGAAAACGTTTCTACTGGTTTTTGGGAATTATTTCTGGAGCGGCTGGACTGGGTGTCGCCGTGACTGGATTGTTGATGCATTGAGAAGAGGTGACGTAAATTTGAGTGTG
>PMOP01000084.1 GCA_003161495.1 Acidobacteriota bacterium
CCGCAGACGCGGGAGCACATTCTGCTCGCGCGGCAGGTGGGCGTGCCGTCGATTGTGGTGTTCATGAACAAGTGCGACGCGGTGGAAGACCCGGAACTTCTGGAACTCGTCGAACTCGAAGTGCGGGAACTGTTGAAGCTGTATCAGTTCCCGGGCGATGACATTCCGGTGATACGCGGCTCGGCGCTGGGGGCGTTGAACGGCGAAGAGAAGTGGGAAAAGCAGATTGACGCGCTGATGGAAGCGGTGGACAAGTACATCCCGCAGCCGGTGCGCGATGTGGACAAACCGTTCGCAATGCCGATCGAGGATATATTTTCAATTTCGGGACGCGGCACGGTGGTGACGGGGCGCGTCGAGCGCGGCAAAGTGAAGGTCGGCGAAGAAGTGGAAATTGTGGGATTTCGTCCGACGATGAAGCGCGTGGTGACGGGCATCGAAATGTTCCGCAAGCTGCTGGACGAAGGCATGGCGGGAGACAACGTGGGCTTGCTCTTGCGCGGAACGGAAAAAGAAGAAGTGGAGCGCGGGCAGGTGCTGGCGAAGCCGGCCTCGATCACGCCGCACACGAAGTTCAAGGCGGAAGCGTACGTCCTGACGAAAGAAGAAGGCGGGCGACACACGCCGTTCTTCACGGGCTACCGGCCGCAATTTTACTTCCGGACGACGGATGTCACGGGCGATGTAAAGTTGCCGACGGGCGTCGAGATGGTGATGCCGGGAGACAACGTGAGTGCGGAAATCAGCTTGATCACGCCGGTGGCGCTGGAGAAGGGGCTGCGCTTCGCGATTCGCGAAGGCGGCCACACCGTCGGAGCCGGAGCGGTTACGGAGATTATCGAATAATTTATGCCAGCCGGAGAAAAAATTCGCATTCGTTTGAAGGCGTACGATCACCGAATTCTCGACCAGTCCACGCGCGAGATTGTCGAGACCGCCAAGCGCACCGGAGCGAACGTAGCCGGACCGATTCCCCTGCCCACCACGATTAACCGGTGGACGGTGCTGCGCTCGCCGCACGTGGACAAGAAATCGCGCGAGCAGTTTGAAATGCGCACGCACAAGCGCCTGATCGATATTCTGGAGCCCACGCCGGACACGGTGGACGCGCTCATGAAACTCGATCTGCCGCCCGGAGTGGACGTGGAAATCAAGGCCTTTGGCCGCGAGCATGGCGGCAAGTAACAAATAACTAGTGGCAGAAGGCAAGGAAACACCGAAAGAAGAGAAGCACNNCAGGTCTTCACCGACGACGGCCAGGCCGTGGGATGCACGGTGCTGCAGGCCGGACCGTGCGTCGTCGTGCAGCGGCGCACCAAGGAGAAAGACGGCTACGACGCCGCGCAACTGGGCCTCGTCGAATTCATCAAGCCGCAGCGCGTCACAAAGCCCATGGCGGGGCACTTCAAGAAAGCCGATGCCGCGCCGATGCGGCGCCTCGGCGAAGTGCGTCTCGAGGATTCCGCCGATGAAACCAAGATCGGCGACCGCGTGCTGGTCGACCGCTTCGCGCCAGGGGAACTTGTCGACGTGACCGGGATCAGCAAAGGAAAAGGGTTTGCCGGCGGCGTCAAGCGCTGGCACTACCGCGGCGGCGACGCCACGCACGGATCGATGCACCACCGCGCTCCGGGCGGCATTGGCGGCAGCTCGTTTCCGTCGCGCGTCTGGCCAGGACAGCATTTTCCGGGGCACATGGGCCACGCACGCGTGACCGCAAAAAACCTGCGCGTCGTGAAAGTGGACACGGACGAGAATCTGCTTCTCGTGTTCGGTTCCGTGCCGGGACCGGTAGGAACGTATTGCCTNNCTGGAAAAGCTCGTACAGAAATTTTGAGGACGCGACGATGGCGGTAGTGGACATCAAGAACCTGGAAGGCAAGAACGTCGGGCAGCTCGACCTCCCCGATGACGTGTACCGGGCGAAGGTCAACCCGAACCTCCTGCACGAAACCGTGCGGTGGTATCAGGCGGCGCAGCGCGCGGGAACGCACAAGACCAAGGGCCGCGGCGAAGTATCCGGCTCGGGAAAAAAGCTTTGGAAGCAGAAGGGCACGGGCCGGGCGCGCGTCGGCTCGATTCGCAGCTCGCTCTGGCGCAAGGGCGGCACAGTGCACGGCCCGGTGCCGCGCAGTTACGCCTACCGCCTGCCGCGCAAAATGGTTTTGGGCGCGCTGCGTTCCGCGCTTTCGGCCAAGCTGGCCGACGAAAAGATGACCGTGGTGGACGCCTGGCAGCTGGATTCGCACAAGACGAAACCCTTCCGCGAGGCGCTTGGACGCCTGGACGGCGCGACGAAAACCATGCTGCTCGTGGAGATCACAGCGAACCGTAACCTGGAACTCGCGAGCCGCAATCTCGAGGGCGTAAAGCTGGTCGCCCCGCATGCCCTGCAGCCGTACGATTTGCTGCGGCACGACCGCTTGTATCTCTCGAAAGACGCGGCGGTGCGCCTCGGCGAAACGCTGGGATTCGGGCCGCGCACCGCGGCGCCTGCTCCGGACGTTATGACCATCGAAGCGGCCAAGCCCGCCGAGCATGTTAAGTCGGCCAAGCCCGCAGCCAAGGAAAAGAAAAAGGCGCCGGCGAAGAAAGCGGCGGCAAAAAAGCCGGCCGCGAAAGCAAAGACTAAAGGCAAGGGCAAGAAGTAAGCCCGGCACGAAAAAGGAAATCAAGTTCGCGCAGTCCGTTTAGCGCAGTCGGTTAAACGCAAGAGAGAAGCGAAGGGCGAGACCATGATCATCAGCGCATTTCAAGTGATTCGGCGGCCGATCATCACCGAGAAAGGTCTCGGCGTAAAAGAGACCCAGCACACGGTGGTGTTTGAGGTGGCGACGGCCGCGACCAAGACGCAGATCAAGGAAGCGGTCCAGAAAATTTTCAAGGTGAAGGTGGCGGGCGTGCGCACGGCAATTTATCACGGCAAGTTTCGCCGCCGCGGCCGCGCCGAAGGTCACCGGCGTGACTGGAAGAAGGCGTACGTGAAGCTCGCGGCCGGCGAGAAGATGATCGAGTACGCGGATAATTTGTAGGGAATGGTTGTGCTGGTAGTCTAGCCCGGGGTTTCGGCGGCGGACGCTCCTGGTTTTGAAAACAGGCGTCGCAGGCTGGGGCCTGCGGAGCGTGCCTCGGGTGCGGGCTCGCGGTTGAGTCTGCCGAGTATGAGGAAGAGAGTTAACGTTATGGCATTGAAAACATTCAATCCGTACACAGCATCGCGGCGCTTCATCACCATGCTCGACAAGAGCGAGGTGACCAAGCAAACGCCCGAGAAGGCGCTCGTCGAACCGAAAAAGCGCACCGGCGGACGCAACTCGCACGGCGAGATCACCATCTGGCATCGCGGCGGCGGCCACAAGAAGCAATACCGCTCCATCGATTTTCGCCGCGAGAAAAAGGGCATTCCCGCGCGCGTCGCGGCCATTGAGTACGACCCGAACCGCTCGGCGCGCCTGGCGCTCCTGCACTACGCGGACGGAGAAAAGCGCTACATCCTGCATCCCATCGGCCTTGAAGTGGGGATGACGGTGTCGACAGGCGAAGGCGCGGACATTTTGCCGGGAAACGCCATGGCCATTCGGGCCATCCCACCCGGAACGCAGTTGCATAACCTCGAAATGCAGCCCGGCAAGGGCGCGCAGCTGGTGCGCGCGGCCGGCGGCTCGGCGCAGCTTTTGAGCAAAGAGGGCGATGTGGCTCTCGTCAAGCTGCCTTCGGGCGAAGTCAGAAAATTTTCGCTCGATTGCATGGCCACCATCGGCCAGGTCGGAAACCTCGACCATGAAAACGTGACCTACGGCAAGGCTGGCCGAACGCGCTGGCACGGGCGGCGCCCGACAGTGCGCGGCGTAGCGATGAACCCGGTCGACCATCC
>PMOP01000245.1 GCA_003161495.1 Acidobacteriota bacterium
CCATCGGAATTGATTTCGAGCGTCCGAATGAAGCAATTTCTCGATCGGGTCAGGCCTGCGTTTGATTGGATTATCATTGATTCGCCCCCGGCTATTCCCGTTGCCGATGCCAGTGTGCTTGGAGGCATGGTGGATGGGGTGCTCTTCGTCGTCCGCGCGAATTCGACCCCTTCTGAAGCGTCCCAAAAAGGCTGCAAAGAATTGCGGGACGCGCATATTATCGGCGTGGTCCTGAACACCGCGGAAGAGTCCGCGGGCTACAATTCCTACTATTCAAGCTCTATTTACCCCAGCCCAACGAACGGCGCGAAAAAGTAAGAATCTTCAGTCGATACATCTGTCCCTCCTAGGTGCAGAGCATCAGGAAGGACAGAGAGGGCGGCACGTAACCCAGCAGGTCCCCCCTGGAAGCTGATTAGCATAATAGGGTAGATCTTTTCTCTTAAATGCGGATTTACACCCAAAACGATGTAAATCAGGCCCACAAAGAAGCGAGTCTAAGTTATTGTAACGGGCAGATTCTAAATGGCTTACGGCAATTTAAGGGAACTCCCAGACCTTCTGACCAGCCCTCGCTGCTGGCAGATGAATTGCACTATTTTGCCTATGTAGAAGGGTGTCGATTGTGACCCTGATGGCGGTAGCCTATCCCGCTGACGCGTATCAACATAGAAATGCAGCCTAGTAATTTGGCAAATTACCGCAAATTCAGGCGCTTCAAAAGGGGAAAGCAGCATACATGACGACCTCGACAGTCCCGGGCAAACAACTGAGCCAGCAAGACTTGGAAGTGATCAAGCGATGCGAAGTGGCGCTCCAGAAGCACTTGAAATATTGCCGGGAAAACGACTGGGCGGGCTATGATCCTTACGACGCTTTGAATAGCGGACTCTTTAAATCGCTGCCAATCCTTGACCACAGAATCCCTCGGCTCGTCATGACGCAGGTTCTGAAGCGGAGCCCCATCAATTTTCGGGCGTTCATGATGATGCCGAAGACGCAGAATCCAAAAGCGTTGGCCCTGTTTCTCACATCGTTTTTAAAGCTTTCCACCGCTCAATTGCCCGATCGTGAACAATTGATCGAGTACATGATCGGTCGGCTCATCGAGCTTCGGTCTCCGGGCGAAAAGTACTGGTGTTGGGGATACAGTTTTCCCTGGCAGGGGCGATCCATACTGGTGCCCCGGGGCGCGGCCAACCTAATCTGCACACTATTTGTCGCCAATGCCTTGTTGGATGCTTATGAAGAACGCCAGGATTCGCGATGCCTGGCCATGGCGGTAAGCGCGGCGGAATATATTTTAAATGTGCTCTACTGGACCGATGGCGACTCCGTGGGTTACTGCTACCCGTTGCCGGGGGTTCGCGGACACGTCCACAACGCCAACTTTCTCGCTGCCGCTCTGTTTTGCCGAATCTACAAGCACACCGGCGAGGAAAAATTTATTGCTCCCGCGCTAAAAGCGACTCGCTATTCGGTGGCAAGGCAGCAGGAGAATGGTTCCTGGATGTACGGCGAAGATAAAACGCAACAGTGGGTCGACAACTTCCACACCGGGTATAACCTCAGCGGGTTGCTGTCAATTTCCCGCGATCTCAAGACCACGGAATTCGATTCGTCCATCCGGCGCGGGTTTGAGTTTTACCAGTCGAACTTTTTCCTGAAAGACGGCGCTGTTAAATATTTTCACGACCGGACCTATCCGCTCGATACGCATTGCGTATCACAGAGCATGATCACCCTTGTGGAATTTAAGGATTTCGACCCAGGCAATATTTCCCTCGCGTGCTCTGTCTTCCAGTGGTGCATGGATCACATGTGGAGTGAGAAAGGATTTTTTTATTATCGAGTTCTTCCGTTCTACACCATTCGGACTTCGTACATGAGATGGACGCAGGTCTGGATGTTCTTTGCCATGGCCACTTTGCTTAGCGAATCGGGAGTTGGAGTTCAGGAAGCCTCGCCGGCTCTTCCTTCTCCTGTTGCGGTGGAACGACGCTAATGCTCTCTGTTTACGTGCTCATCACGCCCGCGCGGGACGAAGCGGAATTCATCGAACTGACCATCAGGTCGGTGATTGCGCAGACCGTGCGGCCGATGCGATGGGTGATCGTCAGCGACGGCTCAACGGACGGCACGGACGAAATCGTAAATAAATATGCGGCCGAGTATTCCTGGATCGAGCTCGTCCGGATGCCGGAACGCCGCGAGCGGCATTTCGGCGGGAAGGCTCTGGCTTTCAATGCCGGATACGCGAAAGTAAAAGGTCTGCCATATGAAGTGATCGGCAGCCTGGACGGCGACCTCTCTTTTGAGGAAGACTATTTTTCTTTTCTGCTAGGAAAACTTGTTGAGGATCCCTCGCTCGGGCTGGTCGGAACGCCATTCAAAGGCGCTTCCAACCAGACCTACGATTTCAACATTGTCGGACTGGATCATGTTTCCGGCGCGTGCCAACTTTTCCGGCGTGAGTGCTTCGAGGAAATCGGCGGATATACTCCCGTAAAGCTTGGCGGCGTGGATTATATTGCGCTGATCACCGCGAGGATGAAAGGCTGGAAGACCAGGACGTTCACGGAGAAAGCGTGCCTGCATCATCGCGAAATGGGCACGGCGGAACACGGCTGGAAGAAGGCCATGTACAGAAATGGCATAAAAGACTACGCGTTTGGCGGCCATCCGCTGTGGGAATTTTTCAGAGTCATCTACCAGATGAAATCGCGGCCCCTGGGCGGATTGATCCTGGGCGCGGGCTACGCTTCGGCGATGTTGCGACGGGTCGAGCGGCCCATCCCGCGGGAGATTGTCGCGTTTCGCAGGCGCGAGCAAATGCAGCGATTACGCAAAATTATCAAGGGCGGATTTTCAAAAGCGCGAGGTGGCACATCGGAACGATCCGGGACGGCAAGCGCTGAAAAGTCTCTTGGGCAGCGGAGCGATAGCGCGCTGAATCCATCGCCCGCGAAAGGATTTCGGAAGTCCTGAAGGTTTCAGTCTGCAACGCGATACGGGCTCCATTCCAATGCCACTCGACAACATCTCCGAGATCATAACGACCAAGCCTTCGGATGATCCGGGCGCCGCCGGAGTTTCCGCTGGCCGTAGTTCCGAAGGGCAGACGAAGGGAATTCTTATAGTAAACGCAGACGATTGGGGCCGGAACCACGAAACCACGGAACGCATTTCCGAATGCATTCTTCGCGGAGCGATTTCCTCAACGAGCGCGATGGTTTTCATGGAAGATTCCGAGAGAGCGGCAACCGTGGCGCAAGAGCGAGGAATTGACGCGGGCCTGCACCTTAACTTGACCACATCTTTTTCGGCCGCGCAGTGTTCCGCTTCCCTCATCGATCACCAGCAGCGGCTGGCGAAATACTTGCTGCGGAGCCGGCTCGCGCAGGCAATTTTCCATCCGGGACTTACGCGATCATTCGAGTACGTCGTTTCGGCCCAACTCGATGAATACCGCCGTCTTTACGGACGACAGCCGGAGCGAATTGACGGGCACCATCACATGCATCTTTGCGCGAATGTGCTGCTCGGAAAGCTTCTGCCGGCGGGCACGATTGTACGGCGAAATTTTTCGTTCCTGCCTGGAGAGAAGAGTTTGTACAATCGTCTCTATAGGAAAGCTGTGGACCGCATGCTCGCCCGGCGCCACCGTCTTACTGATTTCTTCTTCTCGCTACCGCCGCTGCAACCAGCGGACCGCCTGCAGCGAATGTTTTCCCTGGCGCGCCAGTCCGTGGTGGAGCTGGAAACCCATCCTGTGAAGCCGGAAGAGTACCGTTTTCTCGCGGGCGGCGAAATTTTCAGGTGGGCCGAGGGTGGTGCGATTGCGCCGAGGTTCCTCCTGAAGTCTAAAGGAAGCGAGTCGTGATAATTTCCATCTGTTCGCGATTGCGCGTGAAATTGTACGGTTGGCGTGGACTGCCATGACCGACACGATAAAACACATCAGCGTGTGCATCTGCACCTACAAGCGGCCTGAATTTCTTCGGCGCTTGCTGGCCGAGCTTGATAGCCAGGATACGGACGGCCTGTTTACATTTTCGATCGTCGTTGCCGACAACGACGTTCAGCAATCCGCTAAGCCGGTCATCGCTTCCTTCGAGGCTACGTCGGCGATTCCCGTGACGTACTGCGTCGAGCCTCGGCAAAATATCGCGCTGACGCGAAACCGCGCCGTCGAAAATACGCATGGCGATTTCGTCGCCTTCATCGACGACGACGAGTTTCCGATCAAGCGCTGGCTGGTGACTTTGTTCAACGCCTGCAACCAATACAGCGTGGATGGCGTGCTTGGCCCGGTGAATCGTTACTTCGACGAGACTCCGCCGAAGTGGATCCTGAAAGGCAAGTTCTACGCGCGTGCCACGTATCCCACGGGATTCGTGATCGATTGGCGAAAGGGGCGCACGGGAAACGTTCTCTTGAAACGGAATGTTTTTCCGACCGACGAGCTGCCCTTCAATCCCGAATTCCGAAACGGCGAGGATCAGGATTTTTTTCGCCGCATGATTGAACGGGGCCATAAATTTATCTGGTGTAATGAAGCGGTCGCTTACGAAGTTGTGCCGCCGATTCGCTGGAAGCGCAGCTTCATGCTGCGAAGGGCATTACTGAACGGTTCCATGCAGCCCAAAACCGGCACGTTTGGGATGCGCGAAGTTCTAATATCGATCATCGCTGTTTCCGTGTATGCGGTTGCCCTTCCTTTTGCGATGGTGCTTGGCCATCACAGGGTCATGGATCTTCTGGTCAGGATGTTTGATCATCTGGGCAAGCTGCTGGCTTTTGTGGGGCTGAACCCGATCAAGGACCCTTATGTCACGGAATAGGATTCAATACGTGCAGGGCGCAGCGCGTCGCAGCGGCCTCACTTTCGGCTGCCCCGGCAACGGTATTCGAGTTAAGGAGACCAAGAGATGAAGGTTTGCGGCAGGGAAATTAAAGTGCATGGACGGCTCATCCGAATCGGCCGTCTGGACGCGGAAAAATATCATTTTCTGGACGACCCCGAACCGGTGCTCGATGCGCTGCGAAAATCCAAAACTCGTGTCGACATTTTTACATTCATGCAGAGACTTCCGGAATCCGAGCCGAAATATCGTTACCCGATGGAAATGGACAATTTTGCCGCCTTGCCGGTATCCACCTTCGATCACTGGTGGATGAAACAGCTCGGCTTCAAAGCGCGCAATAAAGCCAAGCAGGCAGAGAAAAAAGGAGTAACGCTGCGCGAAGTTCCGTTCGATGACGCG
>PMOP01000111.1:0-8577 GCA_003161495.1 Acidobacteriota bacterium
GCGTCCACGGAAATTGTGACGGACTGGCCGGGGTGCATTTGTCTCAGCTGGCTTTCCTTGAAATTCGCCGTGACCCACAAATCGCCGAGGGCGGCAAGCGTAACGAGCCGCTCGCCTTTGCCAACGTGTTCGCCAACTTCCGCCGTTCGCTTGCTGATGACTCCCGCCACAGGCGCCGTGATCTTGCAATAACTCAGATCGAGTTGCGCGCGATCGAGTTGCGCCTTCATCGCCTGCACGTCAGCTTGCTTGGACTGCAAATTTGCTTTGGAAATGGCGACCTGGTTGGGCGCATTCACCCTGGCCGACTCCATCATGCTGCTTGCCTCCTCAAGCTGCGCCCGGCGCTGCTCGACTATCTTTTGCGCGGCCTCGGCCGATGCGCGCGCGGAATCAAGGGAAGCGGCAAGCGCTTTGGCGGAGCTCGCCACCTGATCGTACTCAGTCCGCGAGACTTCGTTTTTATCCACCAGCGCCTTGTAGCGCCCGACATCTGCCTGCGCCTTGGCGTTATTCGCTTCCACTTCCAGCACGCGAGACTGCGCGGCTAACTGATCGCGCTCCGCACCCGCGAGAGCCGCTTCGGCGTTAGCCACTTCAGACTTGCTTGTCGACACGCTCGTCTCTGAAGTGCTCTGCGTGATCGGAAGGTTGGGATTTTCCGCCCGCTCGCCGGCCTGCGCTTTCAGGAGTTGCGCTTGTGCCTGTTCCACCGCGACTTCGTAATCGCGCGGATCGAGTTCAACGAGCAGGTCGCCCGCCTGTACGGACTGATTTTCTTCCACATGGACCGCTTTCACATCGCCGTCAATGCGCGCGGTAATCCCGTTGAGGTGGCCGTCGACCTGGGCGTCGTCGGTCGATTCGTAGGTGCGGGAATACAGCCAGAACCAAACAGCTCCCACGATAATCAGAACGCCCACGATGCCCGCGAACATAAGAGTCTTGCGCCGGCCTTCGGGGTTGCTGCCGGTGTCCGCCGGTTCATTTGGTTTTCCGGCAGGATCCGCCGGCCGGGTCGCACTGTTTTGTTGCAATTCATCAACCGCCATGATTATTGGCTCCTCAAAAGATCGCGCATGATTTTTTCCGCCTGGCCGATCGCGCGCGCCACGCTGGCCTTGGCCAGATTGTGCGCATTCAGATTCGCGATATAATCCGACTCCGCGCTGGCCACCACTTCCTGGGCCTGCGTCACTTCGACTGTGTCCGCAACTCCGGACGAGAACCGGTCCGTCGATTGGGCAAGTTCATCGCGCGCAAGGTCACGCCGGCTTTGCGCGACGCGCACGAGTTCCGCAGCCGCGTCGAGATCCAGATATGCGTTTCTGACGTCGGCTTCCACGCGGGAGCGCGTGCTCTCGTATTCTGCGCGCCGCTGCTTCAGCGTTGCTTCCGCTTCGACGATATCGCCGTGCGTGTGCCCTCCCGCCCAGATGGGAAACAGCAGTTGGCCGCTCACGTCGAATGTTCCGTGGGAATTGGCGGGGTTTATGCCGATCACGCCATAATCCGCCACGATGCCGAGGGTTGGATAGTGCTCCGCCACGGCCGCTTTGCGCGCGAATTCGGCCGCGTGCAACTGGGCATCCGCAGCTTTCAAGTCGGAACGATTTTGCGCGGCCAGTGCGAGCGCCTGCTCGAGCGTAATATTTTCAAGCGGCGCATACGGCAGCTTGTCCGCCAGGGTGAACGATTGCGCTGGTGACATTCCGATGAGCCGTGCCAGCGCGATTTTCTGCTTGGCGTAATCCGCCTGCTCCGACGTCAGACGCTGCTGTTGCGTTTGCAGTTCGACCTGGCTTCGCGTCATGTCAATTTTTGCGCTGAGGCCCGCGGTAAAGCGATCCGATGCCTGCTGGAAAATCGTCTGGGCGCTGTCCACCTGCACTTTGGCGGAATCGACTCGCGCCGATTCGGCCAGCACCTGCAGATACGCCGCCGTCACCACGTAGACCACGATTTCCCGCGAGTCCGCCGCGGAAAGCTCGGCCGCACGTTGCGCTTCGCGCGAAGATTGATAGGTGCGGATCGCCTGCACATCGGCGACGCGTTGCGTCAGGTAGCCTCGCAAATCAAAATAGTTGAACGGGCCCACGATATTTGGGAAATGAATCCCCAGGCTCGGCGGA
Source organism: Acidobacteriota bacterium (assembly GCA_003161495.1). Lineage (GTDB taxonomy): Bacteria > Acidobacteriota > Terriglobia > Acidiferrales > UBA7541 > Palsa-360. The sequence goes on from PMOP01000111.1 coordinate 2,133, forward strand.
AACGAAAATTTAAAACCAAAGGAAGCCAGATCGATTTGTTCCACGTTTTCGCGAAGGCCGCCGGACAAATTCGGAAACAGCACGCTCCGCGCGACGATGTTCTCCCCTTTGGCGTGCTGCGAGGCCTGCTCGGCGTCAATCCCTCCAAGGTTATAGCGCAGCCCCATTTTCAGGGCGTTGTCGAGGGACAACGCGAGGGGCTGCTCCGTAGGAGGGCCCGAACTGGCGCTGCCCTGGTATGGGCCGGTCTGGCACAGGCCGCTAATCACCGGCGAAAATAAGCCGATCATTAAGAGGAAGAAACGCAACCGGGAAATTCGCATGAGAACCGCTCGATTCTTCAGGAGTTGCCAGCCGCGCCTGCCGCTCTCGGCAATCATGATCCAAGGGGGAGGCCAGGAGGGTCGTCCGATTTTGCAATTAAGTCTTGCATGGCCGAGAACACCCAAGTAAGATACATACACGTATGTATCCTGTCAAGCGAAGCGCTGGGGAAGTATGAGGCCGCTCTCCATGCCCGCACGAGGCAAGAGGAGCCGGGGGCGCGCCGCGCTGCCCGCCGGATCCCGCATGCGCCAGACCGAGCGCACCCGGGCCACACGCCGGAAATTGCTGGACGCCGCCAAGAGCATTTTCGCCAAAGACGGCTTCGAAGCGGCCCGCCTCGAAGACATCGCGGCCGGCGCCGGATACACCCGGGGCGCTTTTTACGCCAATTTCAAAAGCAAGGAAGATATTTTTTTCGCCCTGTTTGAGGAATGGGTGCGGGAGCGAATCCAATCCCTCACGGATGCCCTTCGCCGCTATTCCAACCCCAACGAAAAGCTCGTGGCTCTGCGAACCCATTACGCGGAACTCGCCAAGGACCGCCGCCTGGTTCTGATTTCCATGGAATTCAAATTGTTTGCCTTGCGCCATCCCGAGGCCCATGCCCGCCTGCGCAGCAGGCATCGCCGCATTCGGGCATCGTTCGGCGAACTTTTCTCGGAAGTCATGGTCGCAATCGGCAAAGATATTCCGATCGCCTATCCGGCGGCTTCGGCCTGCCTTGGAGCCGTCTCGCAAGGATTGCTGCTTGAACACCTGCTGGACCCCAAGACGCTTTCGGATGGCGACGTTCGCAATGTTCTGGGCCTTTATTTCGATTCGATTTTTTCAGGTTGCGCGCGCGCGGATTAGGCGCGGGGCGGCATGACAATTTGAGAAAATGTATTTGTAACGGGATTTTGGACTCTCGCATCACATTGTAGTGCGTAAAGCGTGGCTGGGTGGATCCGCGGCAGTCACACAAGATGCCCTGGAAAAGCTCGAACCGGAAATAAACTTCAGAATCGCCAGCGAAAACCGAATTTCACGCGTCGCAAATCAAGCGGCATTTGGAAACGCTGGAATCTTAAAGTGACTTGTTTTGCGCTCGTGTCGGTAAAATCCGGCGCGGGCGGGCACTGGGAGGCAGTAGTCCTGTATGTGGATAGTCCGTTTAGCGCTGCGAAGACCCTACACCTTTGTGGTGATGTCTTTGCTGATCTTGATTCTCGGGACGCTGGCCATCTTCACAACACCCATCGATATTTTTCCGAATATCGATATCCCGATCGTCGCCGTCGTTTATGGGTATGCGGGGCTTTCGGCTGAGGATATCTCGCAGCGGCTGGTGGTCGGCTTCGAGCGTGGACTGACCGCGACCGTCAATGACGTTGAGCACATTGAATCGCAATCGTTAAACGGACTTGGTGTCATCAAGATTTTTTTCTACCCCAGCGTGCGCATTGATATGGCCATGGCGCAAGTCACAGCGCTCGCGCAATCCGCCGTCCGGCAAGACCCCCCGGGAACCATTCCTCCCTTCATCCTTGCCTACAACGCGTCTTCTGTCCCGATTATTCAACTCGCGCTTTCCGGAAAGGGCCTTTCCGAGCAGCAGTTGAACGATCTGGCGGCGAATTTCCTGCGCTCGCAACTGGCGACCGTGCAGGGCGCAGTCTTTCCGAATCCCTACGGGGGCAAGCAGCGCCAAATCCAGGTGGACCTGAATATCCCTGCGCTGCAGGCCAAAGGGCTCTCGCCGAACGACGTCGTCAACGCGATCGGAAATCAAAACCTGATTTTGCCCGCCGGCACGGTAAAAATCGGCAACACAGAAGACGATGTCGATTTGAATGCGAGCCCGCAAACCGTTGACGAGATGAACGACTTGCCGATCAAAACCGTGGGCGCGAACACGATTTATATTCGCGATGTAGCGCACGTTCGAGACGGCAATCCTCCGCAGACGAACATCGTCCTTGTGGATGGACAAAGAGCCGCGCTGATGACCGTCATGAAGCTGGGAAACACTTCGACCCTGGACATCATCAACCGGATCAAACAGCGATTGCCCACGGTCCTCGCGAGTTTGCCGCCGGAGTTTCGAGCCCGCCCGATCGCCGACCAGTCGCTCTTTGTCCGCGCATCCATCAACGGAGTCGTTCGAGAGGCGATCATCGCCGCTTGCCTGACCGGGCTTATGATTCTGATTTTTTTGGGGAGCTGGCGCAGCACGTTGATTATTGCCGTTTCGATACCTCTTTCCATTCTCACGTCGATTATCGTATTGAGCGCTATCGGACAGACCATCAACATCATGACGCTGGGTGGTCTGGCCCTGGCGGTCGGCATCCTGGTGGATGACGCCACTGTGGAAATCGAAAACATCAACCGAAACCTGGCTCAGGGGAAAGAAATTATTCAGGCGATCCTGGACGGAGCGCAGCAAATTGCCGTGCCTGCGTTCGTTTCGACGCTGGCAATCTGTATCGTGTTCGTGCCGATGTTCTTCCTTACGGGAGTGGCAAAATATTTGTTTGTGCCGCTGGCCGAGGCGGTGGTGTTCGCCATGCTGGCATCATACTTGCTCTCGCGCACCCTTGTGCCAACGATGGCGCGGTATCTTCTGAAAGCCCACGGAGAAGAATCGGCGGAAATGTCGCTGGCCAGCAGGAATCCGCTGATCCGTTTGCAGGGACACTTCGAAATGCAATTCGAGAGGCTTCGGAACTTTTACCGCGGAATCCTGCAAATGTGCCTTGCGCACCGCGTGATATTTCCGCTGCTTTTCCTGACCGTCTGCATCTGCTCGTTCGCGCTATACCCCTGGCTTGGCGAGGATTTCTTCCCGAGCGTCGATGCCGGGCAAATCAAGCTGCACCTTCGCGCGCCGACCGCCACGCGCATTGAAGATACCGCGGAGCTATGCAGTGAAGTCGAGCGATCGATCCACGAGCAGATCCCGGCAAACGAAATTGAGAGCGTGATTGATAATATCGGGCTCCCGTACAGCGCGCTGAATTACACGTATAGCACTTCGGCCCCGATCGGACCGGAAGATGCGGACATCATGATCTCGCTCTCGGCCAAGCATGGCCCCACCGGCCAGTACATTCATGATTTGCGCCTGAAACTCGCGCGGGAATTTCCCGGCGTGATGTTTTACTTTCCGCCCGCGGATATCGTCAGCCAGATTCTGAACTTTGGCCTTCCCGCGCCGATTGATATTCAAATCATGGGGCACGATGTCGAAGCCAATCACGCTTTTGCAAATGATTTGCTGACGCAGCTGAACACGATCAACGGCATAGGTGATTTGCGGATCCAGCAGCCCTTCAACCAGCCAAAGCTGCACATCAATGTGGATCGTACCAAAACTTTGCAGGCGGGCTTTACGCAACGCGATGTAGCCGGCAGCCTGTTGATATCATTGAGCGGCAGCTCTCAGACTGCGCCTTCCTTCTGGCTCGATCCTAAATCCGGGGTGAGCTACTTCGTTGCGACGCAAGCGCCACAGTACGATTTCCAATCTTTGCAAGACCTCGAAAACATTCCTGTAACCGGCACCGGCGGCAACAATGGCGCGCCCTGGCAACAGCTTGCAAACCTCGGAACGATCTCCCGAGGCCAGGGCATGGCGACGGTATCGCACTATGACGCTCAGACCATGATTGATATTTTTGGATCGACCCAGGGACGCGATCTCGGCGGGGTTGCCAAAGATATCGACGCCATCGTCCAGCGGAATCGGAGCCGTTTGCCCCGCGGTTCCCAAATGTTTGTTCGAGGCCAGATCGAAACGATGCGCACTTCATTCGTCGGGCTTCTGGCCGGGCTGGGATTTGCGATTCTTCTGATTTACCTGTTGATTGTCGTCAATTTCCAGTCCTGGCTCGATCCGTTTATCATCATTTCGGCGTTGCCTGCGGCTCTTGCCGGGATTGTCTGGATGCTGTTTATTACACACACGACCATCAGCGTCCCGGCGCTTACGGGTTCGATCATGTGCATGGGCGTGGCCACGGCGAACAGCATTCTGGTAGTCAGCTTTTCAAAAGAGCGTGTTCAGGAAGGGCTGAATCCTCTGGAGGCTGCTGAGGAAGCCGGCTTCACCAGATTTCGGCCGGTCATCATGACGGCTATGGCGATGATCATTGGCATGCTGCCGATGGCGGTTGGCCTCGGCGAAGGTGGCGAGCAGAACGCGCCCCTTGGACGCGCGGTGATCGGCGGGCTGATGTTTGCGACAGTCGCCACGCTGCTTTTTGTGCCTTCGGTCTACAGCCTGATTCATGGATTTCGCCACACTTCGGGCCAAACCGCCGAAATCGAAATTCCGGGCGAATAGTCACGGTCATTTTTTCGGAGGATCAGATGGAGGTAGTTACCAATCAGCGGGACCGGGCGGAAGCCCCAGCCAGTGAACGAGTGAATAATGGCGTCCCGCCTTCGCCAGGCAGCAAGGTGACCCGCGTTGTCATGCTTCTGCTCATCGTGGCCGTTGTCGTGTTGGTTGTCATCTGGGGGATTTCAAGCCGCCACCAGGCCAACGCGCAGCTTTCCCAGGAGACCCATGAACTTGCGATCCCCACAGTCTCCGTCATTCATCCGAAGACAGGCGCACCTCAGCAAGAAATCGTGATTCCCGGCAGCATGCAGCCGTTTACGGATGCTCCTATCTTTGCGCGGACCAACGGGTACTTGAAAAAGTGGTACGCGGATATCGGCGCAAATGTAAAAGCGGGACAACTGCTCGCCGAAATCGATTCGCCCGAAGTGGATCAGCAATTGCAGCAGGCGCGCGCGGATCTGTCCACTGCTGAGTCCAACATGAAGCTTGCGGATATCACCGCCACTCGCTACAAGGATTTGCTGAAGACGGATTCCGTTGCGCAACAGGACGTCGACAATGCCACGGGAAATTACGACGCTCGCAGGACCGCTGTCGAATCGGCGCAGGCCAACGTGAAGCGGCTGCAGGATCTACAATCCTTCGAAAAAGTTTATGCTCCGTTTGAGGGAGTGCTTACGGCCCGCAATACAGACGTCGGCCAGCTGATCGATTCCGGCAGCAGCGGCGGGACTTCGCGCGAGCTCTTTCACATTGCGGCCGTGAATCCCTTGCGCGTTTATGTCAACGTCCCGCAATTCGACTCTCCCGAGATCAAACCCGGTTTGCATGCGGACCTGGTTCTCGCCGAATTTCCCGGACGGAAATTTCAGGGAACGGTTGTACGGAGTTCCGGAGCCATCGATAACACTTCGCGAACCTTGCTGACGGAAGTCGACGTGGAAAATTCCTCCCACGTGCTCAAACCGGGAAGCTACGTCGAGGTCCATCTCAAGCTGCCTTCTCCCGTGAACACGTTCACTCTTCCCGTCAATGCGACCATTTTCAAATCCGCTGGCCTGCAAGTGGCTATCGTGAAAAACGGGAAGACGATTTCCCTGATCCCGGTTACTCCGGGCCGTGATTTCGGAACGGAAATTGAAATCGTTGCGGGACTCAAAGGGGATGAATGGGTGGTCCTGAATCCTTCCGACTCGCTCACCGAAGGCGCTGTCGTTCGCGTCGCGGAGACTCCGGCTCCGGCGCAGGGGAAACCTTGATGATTCCGTCCAGTTTGTATCCCCGTTCCATCCAAAATGAAAATATCCTTTGCCGCCGGTTGCTTCCCTTGGTTTCGGCGGGAGTTTTCTTTCTGAGTGGCTGTTCGGTAGGCCCGAAATATTCAAAGCCGACAACGGAAATTCCGCCCGCCTACAAAGAGAATGCAAATTGGAAACCCGCGCAGCCGAGCGACCAGACACAAAAAGGGAATTGGTGGGAGATTTTTCAGGATCCCCAATTGAACGCACTGGAAGATAAAATCAACGTCTCCAACCAAACTTTGCGGGCCGCCGTCGACCGTTTTCGGGAAGCGCGCGATGTCCTGCGGGAGACGCGATCGGCTTTGTTTCCGTCCGTCACGGCCGGCGTATCGCCGTCACAGAATCGGCAGTCGCAACGTAAGGCTCTGTTTGGCGGGTCTTCTCCCGTCAATTATTCGGATTTGACGCTCGCGGGGGATGTTTCCTATGAGGTTGACGCCTGGGGAGCCGTCCGCCATTCCGTGGAAGCCAGCCGCACGTTGGCGCA
>PMOP01000111.1:8717-18566 GCA_003161495.1 Acidobacteriota bacterium
TTTCAGGGCGGCGTCGCTTCCCGCGAAGACGTCGACCTGGCCGCAACGCAGCTCGAACAAACTCGCGCCGAGGACATCGACATAACTTCTGCCCGCGATCAATTCGAACACGCTGTCGCGGTCCTCATTGGACAACCTGCTTCCTCGTTCAACCTGGATCCCGCGCCGTTGCCCGCGATCCCGCCGGTTCCTCCTCCCGGGTTACCGTCCGACTTGCTGGAAAGGCGCCCGGATATTGCCGGGGCGGAAAGAAGGGTCGCCTCCGCCAACGAACAAATTGGAATCGCCCGGGCGGCATTTTTCCCGACGATTACTTTAGGGCTCGTGGGAGGATTTGAGAGCGGGCAATTTCCAAATTGGCTGACGGGGCCGAGCGCGCTTTGGTCCATCGGCGCGACCGCGGCGGAAACTGTTTTCGATGCCGGCAGAAGGCGCGCGGTTTCCGATCAGGCGATCGCGACGTACGACGAATTGATTGCCGATTATCAACAGACAGTGCTCGTCTCTTTTCAGCAGGTGGAGGATTCGCTGTCCGATCTTCGCGTCCTCGATGAAGAAGCCAAGACGCAGGACGCCGCGGTGGCAGCGGCGAATCGAGCGCTCGATCAAGCCACCAATCGTTATAAAGGTGGAATCGATACCTACCTGACCGTGATTACCGCGCAAAGCGCAGCGCTGACCAACGAACGCACTGCTGTGAGCCTGCTGACGCGCCGCTTGACGTCGACGGTTCTCCTGGTGAAGGCGCTCGGCGGCGGCTGGGATGTTTCCCAGCTTCCCGCGGGGAATTAGCTCTTGGCGTCTCGCCACATCCCAGTCGAGGAAAAAACTATGAAGAGAATTGCGGCAGGAATCCTGCGGCTTACAGCTGGATCGCTGGTCCTATTCGCTGCGGCAGCGATCGCGATGAGCGCCGCGGGCGCGTACCATCTGATCAAAAAGATTCCCATACCAGGCGATGGCGGATGGGATTATGTTGCGGCGGACAGCGATGCGCGCAGGCTGTATGTTTCGCATAATACCGAAATTGTTGTCCTGGACCTGGATTCCGGCGCCATCGTTGGAAAAATCGCGGGCGGGCCGGATATGCACGGCGCCGCGATCGCTTCCGAATTTGGACGCGGCTTCATCAGCGAGAGCAATCCCGGCTCCGTCGTGATTTTCGATCTCAAAACCCTCGCGAAAATTGACGAAGTCCGAGTGGGGGATGATCCGAACGGAATCATCTATGATCGTGAGACGAAGCGCATCTTTACCGCGGATCGCGGCAGCAAGCGCATCACCGCCATCGATGCAAAGACCGGGAAGATTGCCGGCACCATCGAAAATCTGGGCGGAAGGACGGAACACCTCGCTTCCGATGAAGCAGGGCACGTCTTTCTGAACATGCAGGACCGCAACACACTTTTGAAACTCGATGCCAGGAATTTGAAAGTGCTGGAAACATGGTCCACCGCGCCCTGCGAGGCGCCCAGCAGCATGGACATGGATCGCGCCCATTCGCGCATTTTTATCGGGTGCCGCGGCGCCGGGATGATGGCCGTGGTCGACGCAACGTCAGGCAAAATCGTTGCAACCAACCCGATTGGAGGAGGCGTCGATGCGGCGGAATTCGATCCGAAAACTGGACTCGTTTATTTCTCGACGGGCGCGAACGGCGTTCTCTCGATCTTCCATCAGAAATCTCCGGACGAATATGACATTGTCGAAAACGTGCCAACGCAACCGGGAGCGCGGACGATGGCTGTCGATCGGAAAACCGGCAGGGTGTATGTGGCAGTCGCGGAACTTGGCCCGCGTCCGGCTCCCAGTCCTGAAAATCCGCGCGCAAGGCCTCCGATAATCCCGGGCACATTTTCCGTGCTCGTCATCGGTCCGCAGTAGAACTGGCTCTACCTCTGGAAGAAAAATTCAACTTTTTGTCATTCCGAGGCGCGCTGCGCGCCGAGGAATCTCTCTTTCTTTCGCTTTCATATACGGAGAGGTTCCTCACTTCGCTCGGAATGACAAAATAAACTGGGTTGTCTTATTCGATTTCGGCGATGCGGCGCACGTGCCGGCCGCCGTCGAACGGCGTGACCAGCCATACCTTTACAATTTCCAGCGCAAGATCCTCGGGAATCATCCGTTGGCCGAGCGAGAGAACGTTGCTGTCATTGTGTCCCCGCGCAAGGCGCGCCGTTTCCAGATTCCAGCAAAGCGCGCAGCGAACACCCTTAACTTTATTGGCCACCATCGCTTCGCCGTTTCCGGATCCGCCGAGCACGATGCCGCGCTCGAACTCTCCGCACGCCACCGCTTCCGCCGTCGGACGAATAAACAGCGGATAGTCAACCGGCGCGGGGCTGAACGTGCCGAAATCGCGGACTTCGTGCCCGAGCGAAGACAACAGCGCCCTGATTTTTTCTTTGTACTCAAATCCAGCGTGGTCGGAACCGATGGCTATTTTCAAGGGGCCTCAGCATAGGGCGCGAGAAAATGGGTTGTCAAGTGCGGAGATGGCACAGCAGAAATCGCACTTTTCACTCACTTCACACGTCCCAATTGATAATTCAAATTCGCGGTCTGGCTTTCGTAATCATATTGCGCGCTGACCTGTTCAACCTGCGCTTCTGTCAAATTCAATTGCGCCTGACTGAGTTCAATGATCGAGCTCAAGCCCAGTTGGTAGCGACCTTTTGCCAGATCGTAAGCCTGAGTCGTCTGGTCCAGCAATTCTTGCGTGAGGGAAAGGCGCTGGTAGGCGGAGATGACGTTCAACCAGGACAAGCGAACATCCTGCGCGATGCGGTTCTGCAGGTCGCGGAGAAATTGTTCCTGCGCGTGGCTTCGCGCTGTCGCTTCGGAGTGCTCAGCATTGAACAGGCGTCCATTAAAAATGGGAACGTTGACGTTGAATCCCGCCGCGGCATAACGGCTGGGCAACGGGTCTTGCCGAATGGGAACGAGGCCGGTCACGCCGGCGGCCGAGATTGTTGGAAACCAGAGATCGCGTTCGGCCGTGGCGTAGCTTTGCGCCGACTTCACATCCAATCCCTGACTGATAATCTCCGGCCGATTCTGAAACGCTTCGACGATGAGCGGCGCAACATCGGGCGGCGGAGCGCCCGGCAGGATTTCCTCCACGAGCTGAAATGTCCGCTGATCCGAATAGCCCAGCGCGTTGGAAAGCTGGGCGAATGCGGACTGCAAATCGTTCTGCGCTTGCACCAGCAAAAGCTGCGCCCTCGCCAGGTCTACTTTCGCAAAGCTTACGTCCAGGCCGGACTTCAAGCTGCTCTTGGCCAACTCGCCGACTTGATCTGCAACCAGTTGGCGCGCCTTTACGGTTTCCTCGGCGACGTGAAGAACGGATTGCGCCTTCATGGCGGCGAAATAGGACACGTTGACGCGCAGCAACACGTCGGCGCGCGTGGTGACAACATTTTCCTGCTCCGCCTGCGCGTGAAAATGCGAGCTCCTGGAGAGTTCGTGCGTCCGGCCGAAGTCGGTCACGAGTTGAGTTACGGATACGCCGTCGGCGAACTTGTCATAGACCGCCGGGCTGTTCAGAAACCCCGCGGCAATGCGGCTCCCGCTTTCCGCTTCGGTGCCGGTGGCAGACCCGGTCGCCTGTGGAAAATAAGCGGATTGAACTTCCTTCACCTGCGCCGCAGCTGCGGAAGCCAATTGCGCGGCCGCCTGAATCTGCGGATGGTTTTGGATGGCAATACTCTCCGCATCTGTCAACGTAAGACGCTGTCCCGGTGTTTGGCTCTGGTCCGGTGATTGAGCCGGGGTTGGGTTTGAATTCGGCGGCTGATTTTGCGCGTCCCCCTTGATGCTGGTGAGGACAACACCAGAGACAAATACGATAAGCAGCAATCGCGGAAAGCTGAGCATTAGTGCGCCTCCCCTACGACTGGAGTCCCAGCCGAACTTTCGCGACGCCGGTAAATCAAAAGGTAGGCCGCGGGGACCACAAAAATAGTGAGTAAGATGGAAGAGATCAAGCCGCCGATGATGGCGCGCGCGAGAGGCGCATATGCTTCGCTTCCTGTTTCTAGCTTGAACGCCATTGGAAGAAGGCCCACGACCGTTGCGAGCGAAGTCATCAGGATAGGGCGCAAACGAATGCGGCACGCGTCGGCAACGGCGTCGACGACGCTGCGCCCCTCACTGCGCAAAACGTTGGCGAAGTCCACGATCAGGATGCTGTTGGAAACCACCATCCCTTGCAGCATCACGATGCCCATCAGCGACTGGATGTTCAGGGTTGTTCCCGTAAAGACCAGCGTGATGATCACTCCCACAAGACCCGTAGGAACCGCCAGCACGATCAGGAAAGGATCGGTAAAGGAAGCGAACTGCGCGACCAGAATCAGGTACACCAGCAGGATCGCAAGGATCAGGCCAATCCCGAAGCTACGGAAGGAATTCTGCATCGTCACGATGAGGCCACGCATGTTGATCCGAAGGTTTGTCGGAAGCTTGGTGTCGGCGATGATTTTCGAAATCGCCGCGGCTGGCTTCCCCAAATCCTCGGCCGTGGGCGCCACGTAGATGTCGATGGACCGTTGCAGTTGATAGTGGTCCACTTCCGTCGGAGACTGGACAACGCTCACGTCGGCGACTTGATTCAGGTAGGTCGGGAGTTTAACTCCAAGTCCGCGCAACGGCATGGCCTTCAAATCCTGTATCGAGTGCAGTTGATTTTCAGGATACTGCACAGTTACGAAGTAGTTATTTCCGCTTTTTGGATCCACCCAATAGCCGGGAGCGATCATCGCATTGGAAGTCAGTCCAGTGATGAGGTTGTCGATGACTTCCTGGGGACTGAGCCCCAGTTCGTTGGCCCGGGCCCGGTTCACGTTCACCTGCAACGCAGGATAATCCATATCCTGCGGAATATAGACGTCGGAAATACCGGGGATCGCACGGAACTTGCTCGCCAGGTCCTGCGCGACGCGATCGTCCGCGTTGAGGTCCATTCCGCTCACCTGCACGTCGATCGGCGCCGGTGCACCTTGATTGAGCACCGCGTCGACAAGCCCGCCGGATTGAAAATAAGTCCGCAACTCGGGGATCTGCGAGGCAATTCGTGCGCGAACTTGATCCATGTAAACGAAGCTGCTTTCCGCGTGGTCTTCCTTCAACCCCACTTGAACAAACGCGGTGTGCATTCCGGAGTTCGGAGTGAACAGGGAAGAAAGATCCGGGGTCAGGCCGATGTTGGAGACGATGGTTTCCAGTTCCTTCGGCCCGACCACCTGATGCACGATGTCTTCCACGCGCTTTACATACTCATCGGTCAGCTCAATCCGCGTGCCGGTGGGAGCCTTCACGTTAATGACAAATTGTCCGGCGTCGGTTCGCGGAAAAAACGAAACGCCCATGAACGGATACAACAGGAAACACAGGCAGAAAAATATCAGGAATCCCACGACCACCGTGACCGGAAATTCGAGCGCTTTCCTCACCCATTTCTCGTAAAAATTCAACATCACTTCGAATTTCGCGTTAAATCCAGCGTGAAATCTCGCTCCCCAGGATTTTTTCTTTCCCGGCTCTCCTTCGGCGTGTCCATGGTCGTGGATCGCTTTCAGGTAATTTGCACAGAACAGCGGCACAACCGTCACGGCATCGAAGTACGATGCAAAGAGAGCCAGCACCACGCCGAGCGCCAGCGCGCCGAACAGATACGAGCTCACGCCAAACAGAAATGTCACCGGAAAGAAAACGACCACCGCGACCAGCATGATGGCCAAAACCGCCAGCGCGACTTCATTGGTCCCCTTGACGGCCGCCACCGCCGGCTCTTCGCCCATTTCCAAATGGCGGTAAATGTTTTCAATGACCACAACGGAATCGTCAATCAGACGCGAAAACGCCAACGCCAGCCCGCTGAGCACCATGGCGTTAATCGATTTGCCGGCGCTATGCAGAATGAAAAACGTGATGAAAACCGAAATCGGAATCGACAGGAAAACAGCGACCGTGGCGCGGAAACTTCCGAGGAACATCATGATCATCAGTCCGGTGAGCAGGATTCCAATTCCGCCTTCGCGCAACACCGTGGAAATCGCCTGCTTAACAAATACAGATTGATCGAAGGCGACGGACGCTTTCAACTGCGGCGGAATATCGCGCAGATCTTTGATGGCCGATCGAATACCGTTCACCACGGCGATCGTATTGGTATCGCCACCCTGCTTCTGGACCGCGACGTACACGGATTTCTGGCCATCCACGCGAACGATGTTGTATTGCTGTGCGGCGCCGTCCACCGCTTTGCCAACATCGGAAATAAAAACGGATTTTTGTCCTTCGGTTTTTAGCGGGACTTGATTCAGGCCATTCGCGTCGGTGACCTGCGCGTTCGTGTAGATGTTGTAGTCGATCGGGCCGAGGCGCACGTCACCGGCAGGCAAGATGAGATTGGATTCGTTGGTCGCGCGAACAACGTCCATGGGGCTCAATTCATGAGCCTGCAGCTTGAGCGGGTCCACATACACCATGATCTGCCGGTACTTGCCGCCGTAAGGAGGAGGAACGGTCGCGCCGGGAACGCCCGCGATCTGGTTGCGAATCTGAAATTGCAGATAATCGTGCAATTGTGTTTCGTTCAGCCCTTCGCCTCCAACCGTCAGCAAGCACACCGGCAAACTTGAAGCGTCCACCTTCAGCACCACGGGAGGCAGTGTTCCCTGCGGAAGTCTGCGCAGGTCCGCCATGGCTAGATTGGAAATGGACGTGACGTCGGCGTCCGCGTCCGTGCCGGGCTGAAAATAAATTTTGATCAGACTCACGCCGGGCAGGGATCTCGATTCCATGTGGTCCACGCCGCTGGCCAGCGTAAAGAAGCGTTCAAACGTGTCGGTGATGTCGGCTTCGATCTGCTGCGGAGGCATGCCGCTATAAAATGTTGCAACCAGCACGACGGGGATGTTGATCGGAGGAAACATATCCACCGGCATGCGGGCCACGCTGGTCAATCCTAAAACGACGACAAACAGGCAAAACACAATGATCAGATAAGGATGGCGGACTGCAAATGATGGCATCTATTTCTCCTCTTTCCTGCGGGCCTATTCCATGCGTGAAGGTTCAACCATCTTAGGCGTGACAATTTCCCCTGACCGGTACTGCCCCAGACTTCCAAAAATGATGCTCTCATTTTCCTGCAGGCCGGAAGTAATTTGGACATCGCTTGCGGATTGCAAGCCCACGGTCACGTCGCGCCGTTCAATTTTGTTTCCCGGTCCCACCACCATCACGACTCCCTTGCCTTCGTTTCCGGCTTGAAATGCCTGCACCGGAACGGTCAAGACTTTCGCCACTGCGTGAAGAGGGATTTTCACTGAGGCGTACATTCCAGGGACCAACTGGAATTTGGGATTGGGAACATCCACTTCGGTGTGCATGGTCCGCGTAGCCATATCGATTTGGTCCGAGAAGCGGATGATTTTTCCTTCAAACGTCCGGTCCATGCCCGAAACGTTGACGGCCACTGTCTCGCCAATCTGAATATTGGAAACCGCCCTTTCGGGAACTGGAATCACGAGGCGCAGAAGATCGTTTTGCGAGAGGCGACACAACGCGGAATCGCCCTTGCTGGTTGATGCGGTTCCTGCCGGGAGCAGGGCACCCGTAAAGGCATAAATCTGGGTCACTACGCCGTCAAACGGCGCCGTCATGCGCGCGTAATCGAACATGGCCTGATCCTTGCCGAGCGCGGCCTTTGCGGCGAGCAATGCTTCCTCGGCAGCGGCCAGAGCCGCTTTCTGCGCGGACACGTCCGCGTCCGCTTCCAGGTCTTTCCCTTTCGATACGTCGATTTCTTCTTGCGAAATAAGCTCCGGACGCGATTTCTGCACGTCGGCGAGGCGCGAGTACGTGAGATGCGCAACATTATAGGCCGATTGCGCCCGATTCAAATCGTCCCGCGCGCGCGTCAACTCCTGGTCGCTGCGGCGAATAGAGGCCTGATCCTGCTGCAATTGTTGTTGGAGTTCGGGGATTTCCAATACCGCGAGGATTTGCCCTTGCTTTACGTGGGTTCCATAATCGACGTAAAGTTTCTTGATGTAGCCGGAGACTTTTGCGTACACGTCGACTTCCTGAAACGGCTCGAATTCCGAAGCGATCTCCAGATTGTCCGCGATGTTTCCTCGCGACACTTTCACGACGGCGGCCACAGGAGCATTGGACCCATCGTCGGCGGCCGCCTTGTGCCCCTCGCCGCAGCCGATGAGAGCTGCGGAATAAATCAGGAAGATAAATAAGCTCAACATTCTAGGAATACGCTGCACTGGATAACCTCCACGATCTCGTGTCACTGCCTCAGGGTTTGAAATTCTTTCTTTTCGCTCTAAGATCGGCCACGTCCGCGCGGAGCTTTTCCAGAGTGAAGGCGCGGGACCGGCAGAGTTCAATAATCTCACGCTCTTCGCTGTTCATCCTTTGCGCCACCGCGGGAATCTTTTGCGCGATCTCGAGCGGAATGGTCTGCACTCCATGCCGATCTCCATGCAGCAGGTCGCCAGACTGTACCGCCATGGGGCCGATATGAAGAGGGCCACCGAAATCACAAATATGTGCGAATGCATGGGAAACCGACAGGTTTTGAGCGAACATCTGAAACTTGAGCGCTCGCACCGCTTCGACGTTGCGTACTGCGCCGTTCGTCACGAGGCCCACGCATCCAAGCGCCTGCAAGATATTGGCGTGGACGTCGCCAACAAAGGAACCGACACCGGGATGAGGATCCATATCCTCCACAACGAGGACCCGCGGAGCCGGAACACTCAACAGATGATCGAGCCAATCCAGGCGGTAGTAATAGCTATCCCCTTCCATTGGCGGCTCGGCTGTTCGTACTCGAACGGTGGCCGCATAGCCGACCAAGGGCGAAAAATCCTCAAAAATGCAGCGAACCGTGGAATCGGTGAATCCCGTATTGCGCAAGCGCACGCCGAATTTTTCGATGGCATTTGCCACGCTGCAGGAATCCAACTGTCGCAACTCCTCGAGCGTAGACGGCTCTATTTGATTTGAGGTCATTCGATCTCCTGACAAACATTCCTCGCGGAATTTCTCAATTGCCGCGGGTTAGCTGGCCGCCCACTGCTCCGGCACGAATACGTGGACTGACGTACGTAACGATTCGGCTTGCCCTAATATGCAGCCACAATAAGAGCGCAGGGCCTCTCATTGTTGGATGAATCTGCCCAGCGAGCGGCTTCAAACAAGCTGAGGAGTTTGTCCGTCTCGACAGAAACATTCAGAAATGCGCGCGGCCTCCACTGCCGGCCAATGTTTAAAGGGAATCAACGCAGGGACGAGGCCCTGCTGTTTATTATGCGGAAGGCGGTGCGCGCAGCGGATGATAGGAAAGAAAGTAAACATCCTTGCCGGACAATTGGGTTTCCAGCGGATGCAGGATTCTCGTTGCGATCATCCGCACGGTAATCCTTGACTGAATGGGGTACGGCCTTAGCCCATCCCCGAACAAACATTTAAACGGCGCGGCAAATTTCGACGAATGCCCTGCTGACATTTCCAGAACGGCCGCTCTCCCTACCGGCCCATTCTGAATTAATATGGGGAGGAAACTCCATTGCACGATCCCGAGAACCAAAACAATGGATAACAGTATCAGGCAAGCGAGATATCGGCGGCTTGTAGAGCGCTTCAGATTCATTTGGGGCCTCCGTGGATTCAACGGGAGGCTATGCTACTGTAACGAGGCTAGCACCATGCGAGAAACAGTGTCAAGAATGGAACAGTTGCACTCGTACCCTACAGGCACTCAGAATACGTCTAAGGGAATTGCTCCATTAGATTTTAAGTAGCTCGAAATGCGCGGAA
>PMOP01000159.1 GCA_003161495.1 Acidobacteriota bacterium
CCTGAAGGCGGCCTCTACAAGAGCGAGAAATTCGCATTAGTGGTGGTCGTGATCCCCGCCGTGATCTCCGCCATGCCCACCGCCGCGATGTTCCTCTGGCGCCCGGCGTCCTTCTCGTGCCGCGCCGCGCTCGCGATCTGAGCGCTGTTCCAGCTGGTGGTGCTCCGGAACTCGATCCCCTGGCCCGTACCGATGGACGCCTGCGTAAGCATGAGCATATTCGCGGCGATTCCCCCAGTTTCGTCCCCAGCGCTCATTGTTGATGAACACGGCATGCCCGCCCCAGTCAAAGCGGCCATATCCCGGTCCCCAACCCCACGGCCGGAAAAATAATCCCAGGGACACGCCAAAGCCGAACCGGATTCCGCCGCCGACAAAAAAACCCGGCCGCGGCGCGAAGAAGACGATTCGCGGGTCATAGTACGGAACCACAACGTAGCCGGGATCTACCGGCATGATGGTAATGTACGGCCCGGCGCCAACCACAATTTGGCCGTTGCTTCGGAGATACCCGTAGTCGCGAGCCTTGCGCCGTTCTCGCTGGACTGCGTCCATCACATCCTGCTGCTGCCCCAGGAAAGCGTTCCCCAGATCGGTTGTCCAGTTCATGTCGGAGGACATCATTTCCAGCACGGAAGGGAACGGCAGTAGCGCCTGAACGCTCGGATCCCACGGGAGTTGATCCCCCTGAATCGCGTCGGCCAGCGCTTGGCCGTGAAGATAATGATGCTCATCCGCCCATTTTGCAGCTTCCGGAATCTGGTCAGGATACGTGGCGCCCGCGAGAATCTGCGCAACGAGCGGGTCCGGATATAGCGCGACGCGCGAGACCAAATCGTCGAGTTGCTGAGGCGGGAACGACGGCGGCGGTCCCTGCGCAAACGCCGGCGCCGCCGCAAAAACTGCAAGTAGCAATATCCATTTCAGGATCCGCATTGTTTTCTCCTGCTTTCCTAAAGAACGTAAGATTTGAGGGTCGGATTTTAGTAGCACAGCCACTCCTGGCTGTGCGGTTTTCACAATCGCAAGCTCCAGCCGCTATGCCAAATAAACATCTTGATCGCAAAACCCGGCCCCCAAAAATTGTAACGCACAAGTTTCAGCCCCATAAGCGGGAGGATAATGTATTGTGACCCCGTGGATACCCTTAGTAGACCCCGTGCACTTGACTCTCGTTACCCCATGGCGGAAACTCAGCGGGGTTCAAGCGTTCTGAAAAATCTCCGCGACATTCTGAAGTAGGACGGGCTTCAGCCTGTCGCTTTTTTTGCGGTAAGCAATGCAAAACTGAAACCCGACAGGCTGAAGCCCGTCCTACAGGTGACCCCATGATTCGACGCGATTTTTGCAAGACCTCGCTAGCGCTCGCTGGCCTGGCGCTCGGCAGCGAACGCGCGGAAGCTTTTCCGAAGCCCACGGAAGAACTCCCCAAGGCGCCGGGGCTCACGAAGTACGTCTCCGAATTTATAGTGAACACAAAGTACGAAGACATTCCGGACAATGTGATTGCCCTCGGCAAGAAAACAATCCTGGACGGATTCGGCCTGGCGCTGGCCGGCTCCGCTTCCACCGCGGGCCCGATCATCCGGAAATATATCGAGTCGCTCGGCCCTTGCGGCGGAAACTCCACCGTGATCGGAACCAAAATGAAAGTCCATCCCCGCTTCGCCGCGCTGGCCAACGGGATTTCCATCCATGCGGACGATTATGACGACACCGGTTCCGCGCTGCACGTGGCCGCGCCGATTCTTCCTCCTTCTTTCGCGCTCTGCGAAGTAAATCGGCGCAATGGCAAAGACTTGATGCTCGCGTTTCACGTGGGCGTCGAAGTCGCGAACAAAATCGGCGATGCGGTTTCGCCCCGCCACCAACAGGACGGCTTTCATACGACAGGCACCATTGGAACATTTGGGAGCGCCGCGGCGTGCGCGAAACTCCGCGGCCTGAACGCGGATCAGACCGCCATCGCGCTGGCCATTGCCGGGTCCGAGGCCAGCGGCCTCCGCGATAATTTCGGCTCGATGACCAAGCCGTTTCACGCAGGCCACGCCGGAGAAAATGGCTCGGTCGCCGCCGATCTCGCGGCCATCGGCTGGACCGCCGCGCCGGATATTCTGGAAGCGCCGCTCGGATTTTTCCAGGTGGGTGGAGGATTTGATCCGAAAACGATTGTCGATCGCCTGGGGAAACCCTGGATGTTCGCCTCTCCCGGAGATTTAATTAAACGATTTCCGTGCGGCACGATTCAGCAGCAGGTGATGGACGAAATGTTGCGCCTCATTCAGCAAAACAATATCAAGGCCGCGGATGTGGAAAAAGTCGAAGTCGGCGGAAACCTGAGCAACTACAAAACTCTTTTCCAGCACCACCCCAGGACAGGCCTCCAGGGAAAATTCAGCATGGAATATGCCATGAGCATCTTGCTGATCGAGCGCAAAGCAACGCTGAGCTCGTTCACGGATGCCGTGGTGCAGCGCCCGGACGTGCAGGACATGATCCGCCGCGTGAGGTATTACGTGGACCCCGAATACAACAAGCTGGAACTTCAGGGAGCTTCCTTGCAGGCCATGCTCGTCGAGCAAAGCTTCCTCAAAATTTACATGAAGGACGGCAAAATAATTTCGGGCCGCACCGAACCCGCAAAAGGAAGCCCGGAAAATCCCATGAGTTACGAAGAAGTTGCCGACAAGTTCCGAGGCAACGCCGAATTCGCCAAAGTGCCTTCGCAAAAAGCCGAGTCGGTTATTGAGCTAGTGAAGTATCTTGAGACCGCCCCCGATATGAGCCGACTGACGGCCGCACTCGCTGGATGAGTCGCTACGGTTCAAGCTACGGCCACGACGCGCAGGCGTCCCAGGCGACGCGAGCGTGGCGCGGTTTTCACGACGATCTCGATGTCGCTGCCGAGCAAAGTCAAGAAGTGCATGAGGCGTTCCGTAGAGAAACCGGAAAGCCGCCCGCGCAGCAGACGTGAGACCTTCGGTTGATCGATCTTCAAAATGCGAGCCGCGCGAGCCTGCGTAAGCCGGCGCGAGCGAATGGCCGAAGCGATGCGAATCGCCAGATCGGCCTTTGCAAGACGCTCTTCAGGATTCGGCAGACCGATGTCCGCAAACACGTTGCCGCTACTTTCCACTACACCGATTGTCTTAGCCACGTGGAGTTTTTCCCTTCTGCCGGTCCAGCCATACGTTGGGTTCTTCTTCGGCCTCGCCTAACGCGCGTACGATCCAGTTTTGAGATCATCCAGCACCGACGCCGCGCGTGGCGACCAGCCCAATTCCTTCCTGGCCTTTTCGCCGCTCACCTGCTGGTCGAGGACCAGCGCGTCGGCAAATGCGTACATGGTTTTTCGCGCCTCATCGAGCGGCACCGCTTGGGTCTTGCCCTTCGCTCCCGCGCCGACGCTCGCGGCCTCGGCGACCTCGCGGACACGGAAAGACGGGCCGTGCGACGCGTGATAAATAGATCCCGGCGCCGCTTTCTCCAGCGCCAGGACGTAGAGTTGTGCGAGGTCCTCGACGTCCACGAATGGCCAGCGATTCTGGCCGTCTCCCACGTACCGAGCAGCGCCAGTTTCGCGCGCAGATTGCACAAGCATTCTGGGTATGCTCCCGCCTCGCCCGTAAACGAGCGCCGGGCGGATCACGATCGCGCGCACGCCGCGGCCCTTGTAGCCCAAGACTTCCTGCTCCACGGCAGGACGCTGCGCGACAAGAGGCGTGGGATTAAGCGGTGTCTGTTCGTCAGCGACTTTATCTCCCGTTGAACCGAGCACCCACACGCCGCTGGTATAGACAAATGGTTTCCCCGATCCTTCGAGCGCCTTCAGAATCGCGCCTACAACGGCCGCATCGGCCTTCGCCGAGTTCGCATCGTTGGTGTTGGCCGTGTGAATCACGCCATCGGCAGCGCGCGCAGGCGCGGCCACCGTTTCCGGCTTGAGCAAGTCGCCCAGGCATGCGCGCACTCCGCGCGNNCCGGTTACTTTGTGTCCCGCTTTCTGCAACGCTTCCGCAATGGCACTGCCGATGTATCCTGTCGCTCCAGTCAGAAAAACTTCCATTTGGTTTTGCCCTCCAAGAGAATCCATTGTACTGCCCACCAAGCGGAACTCAACCGTGGCCGGCAAGCTGCAGCCCGCCTCTTCAGAGGCGGGGTTTTAGATTTCACCTTACACCAAGCCCGCATCTAAAAACCCGAGCGAAAAAATGATTCCATGGAACTCCCAAGGTTCACTATAAAAACGGAGAAATCCCCGCGAGACGCAAAGCTTAGACACTATTCAGAGGATACCAGTTAAATAAAGGACTGCCGGATTACGGCCGGTGTTCATTCGCAGGAGTGGAAACGGGCTTCAGAGTCGCGCGCCAGCAACGCTCGCACACCTCATCGGGGTAGACAAAATAGTTGGAAGACTTGCCGCATTTCTTGCATTCGAGCGGTATGGGCCGCGCCACGCCGCGTACATTCAATCCACGCGAGAGCGCCTGCCGCTCCACCCATTTGACGAATTCCACCGCCACGTTCCGGTCATGATAAGGATGGGTTTCTTCAGGAGTGAGGAAAAAAGGCCAGGGACGAAGCAGTATCGCCAAGCCCACGACTGCCAGAGTGACCACCAGCGCCAAGATCATCGACGTGCCCCGCTTCAGTTATTCACATCGGTAAAACTACAATTCCACATTAACTTTGATGCGCCGGGATGTCGTCCAGGTTGTTGCGACTCCGAAGCGTATCGGTTACGTGTGCAAAACCGGACATTCGAACGTTCAGGAAACGGTCGCATCCCCTCTTTCTAGTGCGTGCGATCGCGCAGCACGTCAAAGCGCGTGATCGTATAGCCCATTACTGCGCCTATGAACACATCGGACGGGAAATGCGCGAACGTCGGAACGCGCGAAAAGCTGATTGCTCCGGCCAGCCCGTACATGACCCACGGAACCCAGCGGTGTTGCCGATACCTTTCCGCAACCACTGTGGCCACGGAGAAAATACCAGCCGCATGGCCGGACGGGAAACTGCTGCCCTTCCCAAACACGGACACACTGCTATGGAAGAAAGTGTCGGTGTAGTCGCTCGTCGGCGGAACTGCACTCGGCCGCAGCCGCCGGCTGACGATTTTCATCACCACTTCGGGGATCGCGCTGTCCGCGTAGGCTTCGCCCGCGAGCAGGGCGGTCTGCTGGGCATACGAGCTCTTGTCCACGAGTCCATAAATATAAAATGTGGCCGGAATTAAAGCGGTAGCTATGCCTGTATTCGTCCCGCTGAATATTTTATCGAACTCGTGGAAGTCCGTGGTATTTCGCAGGTGAACCATGATGTGTGAATCCGCGGCCATGAGCCCGCCCGTCACGCCGACTACGGCGATCGTGGGCAGCAGGTGCTGTCCTTGCGCGAGATGCAGCGGGAAGAGCCACACCTCTTTCTGGTCGCCCAGAATGCGAACGGGGAGGTTCTTCCAGGTTACGGGCTGGTAAGTGGCGGCTGGGTCCGGATTTTGTTTGGTCTGCGCATCGGGCTGTTGCCCATCTTCTACTGCGTTTTCATTGGGCGCGGAATCTCCTTGCGCCGTTTCCGCAGCGGAGGAATCCGCAACGTCGCGCGCCTGGTTTGCGCTTTCTTGACCATGCAGGACAGGCGCGGCCAACCATGTGAAAAAGAACAGGGAGCAGATGGAGAGTGAAGCTTGCCGAGAAAGTCGCATGCAGCTGGGCAGTCGGTTCAACCTGGGCTCCATTCGATTTCAGAAAAATACAAATAAGTATTGCGGCAGAGGCGCTCGTTTGCGAATCCAGAAACAGCTGTAAATTGAAGGGATTTTCCGTGTACGGGAGATGTGCGGCTTATTCTTTATGAGTGGGTGAGGCGCGATTATTTCATAGAGCTACTTTTTTTCGGACGGAGCAAGCACCGCGTTTCCAACCTGCTTGTTATATTCCTGCATATCAATGGGTGAACAGATTAGCTCCGAAAGATCGAAATCGGCCGGTTGCAAGTGCAGAGGGAATTTGCTCAGTCCCAGCCACGGTTCCGTGTACATCTTCGGGTCGATAATCTTCACGGTGAGTTCCAGGTTGTCATGATCCACACGGTGAAACGTTTCCTCCACGCGTAAATCTTCGCTGTGCGGCCGCCCCGCGTGGTCCACCCAGCTCCGTGGATTCAGCCCCACCGTCTCGACCACGAACGTGTAATCGTCCACCCATTTTCCGACGGAGTAGCCGTTCCATCGTGGCTCCGGATCCTTCGGGAGTTCCCGCCCATCTGTCCAGATGACGCGGTAGTTGCCATAAAATTGATTCAAGTAAATCACCTGGTTCGCGGTCTGAACGAGCTCTATGGTCCTCAATTCATAGAGTTCCATTCGCGGGAACCCGATCGGGTCGCACTGGTCCACCGGATCGTTGGCCAGCGCGGCGGGGACTTGCCTGACGCTTGGCCCGGAAGGCTTATTGGCCTTGAGCGCCTCCAGTCCCTGCGATGTGTAGTGCAAAGGACGCATAATGCCCGTTTCGTCGGGCCGCCCGCCTTCCACGCCTTGGCCCCTGGGCGCGAGTAGCGCCGGGTGCTCTAAAGCGCCGCTTGGCTGTCGCCCGCCATCGAGTTCTGCCGCGTCCCAGACTCCGGACAGGCTACGCCGCGGAGCAGGCGCCGACTTCTTCCCGGCATACCAGGGTCTAATCGGTGGCACGCTGTTCCATTTGTTGTCCGGCTTGGCCTCTTCTCCCGGCGCGTTGGACGTAGCCGTCTGCGCGCGCAGAATGGGTGTAAGTGTCAGTCCTGCAAATGTGATAACTAATAAAGTAGTTGAACATTTCGACATTTCCGAAAGGCCTCCGGAAGTTTCGTTCCAAACCGTTCCAATGTCCTCGTGACAGGCGACAGTGCTCCCTCCAGCGATTTCTACGGCTGGAACTGTTTGCCGTTGATTACGATGCGTTTTCTCGGCGCGGTCGGGCTGGAACTCCCCAGGAATCCCACTGGGTTGCCATTCTTGGCCTGCATGGCCTCAATTTCCACTTCATCCCCGGCCTTAAAAGTGTTCTTGCTCCAGCCGATCTGGGTCATGGACACGGGATTTTGCGCTTCGACCACCCAATGCACAGTGTTGCCGCTCTCGTCCTTGGCGTCGACTTTCACGAATACGTGCGGATTCGCCCAGACATAATCCGTCACGGTTCCTTTCACGGTGATCGTTTTGGACGTATCGTAGGCCGCGTTGCCGTGATGAGCGAACAGCGAAACCGAAACCGCGAGCAAGCCCACAGCCAAAAAGGAAATACGCCGAAGAATATTTTTCATTGCGCTTCTCCACCTTATTTATTTTGCGGGGCGGCCTTCAGTCTAGCACTTCTATTATTTTCCTAGAAGCTATCTCATAAATCGCTTTTGTGGGTCGCGGCTTCAGCCGCGACATTCAGAAGGCTCAAAAACAAGGGCTTTAGCCCCTGAAGTTCTGCCGGGCGCGAAGGCTTGGCCATTTATGAGATGGCTTCTAGTGATTTTCTGAGTCGCCGCCGGTGTTGCCCATCAATTTGTTATACCGCTCATATTCCGAAGGCGACCAGATCATTTCCCGCACATCGAAACTGGCAGGCTGCAGCTCGAAAACAAAATTGTCCAGGGCTACCCAGGGCTTGGTATACATTTTCGG
>PMOP01000406.1 GCA_003161495.1 Acidobacteriota bacterium
GTCTGGATAAATCCGTGCCTCCAAGTGTCCCATCCGGTATAGCCGCAGTTATCCAGGTACAAGGAAAGCTTGGCATCCATTGTCAGCTTCAAGATCTTGTTCGCAGCCATCTCGGCGAACAGCCAGTGTCCACTGTCCTTTCCCTGGGGGACCCAAACAATCCCCTCCGTAAAATAAAAAAAATCTTTAATGACTGGTTCCACCTGCGCGTTCGTGTCAATCAACTCATCCAGAGCCGGATCCATCTTGAGGATTCCCGTGGGGGTCTGGGGCGGCGTCTGGCCATATAACGAGCCGAGTCCCAATCCTGCAAAAAGAAAACACATCACAAGTAGCCGAAACTTTTTCATTAGCGCCTCGATACCGCGGAATTGCGTTCGAGCAGCGGGTGAGCTTTACACTGCCCATTGCATGGCGTCAAGTCCTGAGTCTACGAGGCTGATTTTCGTTCGCAAGAGTCGACTCGAACAAGACGAAGCCCTGTTTAGGTTCTGATAGAGCCCTGCGGTACAGATCGATTCTCGATGGGAAGTGTTATCAGATCAATTGGTTGTAACGTGTTGCATCGACCGGTTGAGCTGGCGGGTCTTATCGGAAAGTGTGCCCCCGCAGATTTCAGGTAATCCAAATACAATCGCCATAGCTGTAAAAGCGGTATCGGGCATCGACGGCGTGCCGGTACGCTTGCAGGATGAATTCGCGGCCTGCGAAGGCGCTGACCAGAATGAGCAACGTGGATTGCGGCAAATGGAAATTCGTGAGGAGTTGATTGACCACGCGAAACGTGTGGCCTGGCTTGAGGAAAATGCTTGCTTCCGCGGGGCCGGGCTCGACTAGAGATTTCGTCGGGTCCCATTTTTCGCCATGGCGCGCGGCGGATTTTGAAGCGGCATCTTCGAGCGCGCGCACCACGGTTGTTCCAATCGCGAGAATTGGACGGCCGTCGCGGCGCGCCTTGCAAATCGCGGCTGCGGCGGCTTCGGGAATTTCGTAGCGCTCGGTATGAATTTGATGTTGGTCGATTTCGGCTTCGTGGATGGGCTGGAATGTGCCTAGGCCTACATCCAGCGTGATGGAGGCCATTTCGATGCCTCGCTCGCGCAGCTTTTCCAGAATCGCGGGAGAAAAATGCAGGCCGGCCGTCGGCGCCGCCACGGCTCCCGGATGGTCGGCGAAAATCGTCTGGTACCGCTCGCGGTCCGCCGGCTCGTCTTCGCGCGAAATGTAGGGCGGTAGCGGCATGTGGCCGAGGCGTTCGATCGCTTGCGTGATGTCTCCCTTAGCCGTCAGGCGGATTCTCCGCAGGCCATATTCGCCGCGGCCGATCACTTCGGCGGAAAGTTCTCCGTCTCCGAATACGACGCGCTCACCCACTCGCATTTTCCGTCCAGGGCGTACCAACGCTTCCCACTCCTCAGGAGCAATTTGCCTCGTCAGAAGCACTTCAATTTCAGAGGACAAAAATTCACGCACGGTTCGTCGATTGTGGCCCGGCTTTTCGGAGAGAACGCCTTCCCGGCGGCCAAACAAGCGCGCCGGAATGACGCGCGCGTTGTTCACTACGATCAATTCATCGCCGCGAAGCAGGTCAGGCAATGAGTGAAACTCGGAATCCTCCCAAGCCAACTTCTTGCGATTCAGGATCAACATGCGCGAAGCATCCCGCTGAGTTAGCGGCTGCTGTGCGATAAGCTCCTGGGGAAGCTCGAAATGGAAGTCTGAAAGGAGCATGGTTGAGTGCGGTGACTATAAGGCATTTACCCGGGAGAGCGCAAATATATGTTAGTCATGCCTATGTAAGTAATTTGTTTATATACAGATACAAAAAATATGAGCCGGGATGAGGATGGCGAGAAAATACTTGACACTGATACGCTAATATTTTATGATTCGTATGCAGTTATATTGGCACTTTGCTCAGATGGCCTGCCACAAGGCCAGCCCCAACGTTTTCGCAATGTGAGGTAAAAGCAGATGGTCCGCTTCGACAAATTTACATTAAAAGCTCAGGAAGCTGTGCAATCGGCGCAGGACATTGCCGCGCGCCACGATCATCAGCAGATTGAGCCGCTGCATCTTCTGGGCGCGCTCGTCGCGCAGCAGGACGGCGTTGTTCCGCCGCTCCTGGCGCGGCTCGGCGTGCGTCCGGAAACTCTGGCGAGCGAGATTGAAGTTCGGCTGGGGCGCATCCCGAAAGTGACGGGAGCGGTGCAGCAGCAGATGAGCGCGGCATCGAACAAAGTTCTCGAAGGGGCCTTCGTCGAAGCGGAGCAATTCAAGGATGAATATGTTTCCACCGAGCACATCCTGCTGGCCATCGCCACGATTCGCAAGGATGAGGCCGGGGAACTTCTCGCCAAGTTTGGAGCGTCGCGCGAAGCAATCCTGCAGGCGCTGACCTCGGTGCGCGGCAGCCATCGCGTGACGTCGCAAAATCCGGAATCGACTTTTCGCGCGCTGGAACAATATGGGCGCGACCTGATCGAACTCGCGCGGCGCGGCAAGCTCGATCCCGTGATCGGGCGCGACGATGAAATCCGCCGCGTGATGCAAATTCTGGCGCGCCGCACGAAAAATAATCCGGTGTTGATCGGCGAGCCCGGCGTCGGAAAAACCGCCGTGGTGGAAGGCCTCGCGCAGCGAATCGTGGCGGGCGATGTGCCCGAAGTACTGCGGCCGAAGCGCGTGATCGCTCTCGATCTCGCGGCGCTTGTCGCCGGCGCGAAATATCGCGGCGAATTCGAGGACCGCTTGAAAGCGGTCTTGAAAGAAATCACGGAATCCGATGGACAGGTCATTCTGTTCATCGACGAATTGCACACACTGGTGGGAGCGGGCGCGGCCGAAGGCGCGATGGATGCTTCCAACATGCTGAAGCCCGCGCTGGCGCGCGGTGAATTGCGCGCCATCGGCGCAACCACTCTCAACGAATACAGAAAATATATCGAGAAAGATCCGGCGCTGGAGCGGCGCTTCCAGCCCGTCTTGATTGCCGAGCCTTCCGTCGAAGACACGATTGCGATTTTGCGCGGATTGAAAGAACGCTACGAACTGCACCACGGCGTGCGCATCAAGGACGCAGCGATTCTGGCGGCGGCCACGCTTTCGCACCGCTACATCACCGACCGGTTTCTTCCGGACAAAGCCATCGATTTGATCGACGAATCCGGCGCGAGCCTGCGCATGCAACTCGATTCGCTGCCGGTCGAGATCGATGAAATCGAACGGCGTATCATGCAGCTTGAAATCGAGCGGCAGGCATTGCTGCGCGAATCCGACGCGCATTCCAAGGAACGCCTGAAAATATTAGAAGCGGAACTCGCGGGACTTCGAGAAGAGTCGAGCGCGCGCAAGGCGCAGTGGCAGGTGGAAAAAAACGCCATCGCCAAGATTCGCGGGGTCAAGGAGCAGATCGAGCAGCTTAAGGCGGAGGAGCAGCGCCTGGAGCGCAGCGGAGAACTGGCGAAAGTCGCGGAAATCCGCTACGGCACACTCGCGACGGCCGAGCGGGAAATCGCCGCGGCGCAAAAAAATCTCGAAGACGTGCAAAAGAACGGCGGCATGCTGAAGGAAGAAGTCGATGAACAGGACATTGCCAAGCTGGTGAGCAAGTGGACGGGAATTCCCGTCGGGCGATTGCTCGAAGGCGAAGCGCAAAAACTTGTCACCATGGAATCGCGCTTGCGCCACCGCGTCATCGGGCAGGACTCGGCCCTCGAACGCGTGGCGAATTCCATCCGGCGAAATCGCGCGGGGCTTTCCGATCCAAACCGGCCGATCGGATCGTTTATTTTTCTCGGACCCACGGGCGTCGGGAAAACAGAACTCGCGCGCGCGCTTGCCGAATTTTTATTCGACGACGAAAAATCCATGATCCGCCTGGATATGTCCGAATACATGGAAAAGCATTCGGTCTCGCGCATGATCGGCGCGCCTCCAGGCTACGTCGGCTATGAAGAAGGCGGCCAGCTCACGGAGCAAGTGCGCCGGCATCCGTATTCCGTAATTCTTTTTGACGAAATTGAAAAGGCGCATCCGGACGTGTTCAATATTTTGTTGCAGATTCTGGAAGACGGCCGCCTGACGGACGGCAAGGGCCGCACCGTCGATTTCCGCAACGCCGTACTGGTGATGACGTCGAATGTCGGTTCGTCAGCTCTGTTTGATCTGGCGGGAAGCGATCCGGAACGCGCGCGCAAGGAAGCGATGGAAGCGTTGCGGCAAGCGTTCCGGCCGGAGTTCATCAACCGGATCGACGATATAGTGCTGTTCAATCCTCTGGGGAAGGAACAGCTCAACAAGATCATCGATCTGGAATTGGCCAAGGTGATGCGCCTGCTCGCGGAACGCAAAGTGCGCATCGAGCTGACGCCGGCTGCACGCGAAAGGCTCGTGCGCGACGGTTACGATCCGGCTTACGGGGCGCGCCCGCTGCGCCGCACGGTGCAGCGCCTTGTTCAGGATCCGCTGGCGATGCGCATTCTCGACGGGAGCGTTTTGCCGGGAAATCTGGTGCGGGTCGATATCGATCCGGACTCGGACTCCATGCGATTCGAGCAAGTGAAACAGACCGCGGCGCAAGAAGCTGCAGCAAAATCGGAGCCAGCGCCACCCGCCGCCAGTGCCGCGAAATCCGGAAAGCGGCGGTAAGATTTTCAATTCGCCGGGCGAGCCTCAATTTGACGCGCCCGGCGGAAGCTTCTAGACTGAATTGACGGCTTTCATTAGGTGAAATCATGAGATTCATAAAAACGCTATTTTTACTGACGGCCTTGACGATGTTGCTGGTCCTGGGCGGAGATGCCATTGCGGGCCAGCAAGGAATGACGTTCGGCCTGATCATCGCCGTGGTGATGAACGGCGTTGCCTATTTCTTCTCCGACAAGATCGCGCTGAGGTCGAGCGGAGCGCAGCCGGTGACGCGCGAACAGCTTCCGCGTTTGTACGAAGTGATGGAGAGGCTGGTGGCCAAGGCGAATCTGCCGATGCCGAAATTGTATGTAATCCCGCAGCCCGCGCCGAACGCGTTTGCCACAGGCCGCAATCCCTCGCACGCCTCGGTCGCCGTCACCGCTGGTTTGATGGAATTGATGAATGACGACGAACTCGAAGGCGTCATCGCACACGAGCTTTCGCATGTGCGCAATTACGACATTCTGATCACGTCCATTGCCGCCACGCTCGCCGGCGCAATCACGTGGATCGCCTCGATGGGCCGCTGGGCCATGATTTTTGGCGGCTACGGCAACTCGCGCGACAACCGGAACGGAGGAGGGTTGGCGGCTCTGTTGATGCTGATCGTGGCACCGATCGCCGCTCTGTTGATCCAACTCGGAATTTCCCGGCAGCGCGAATTCGCCGCAGATGCGTCCGGCGCTCGCATGGTCGGGCATCCGTACGGCCTGGTCAGCGCGCTCGAGAAACTGGGCGCCTACAATAAGCGAATCCCTATGGACGTTTCCCCAGCGACTGCTGCTTTGTTCATTGTGGCGCCGTTGACCGCCGGCCAGGTGTTTTCGGGTTTATTCAGCACTCACCCGCCGCTCTCCGAACGCATCGCAGTCCTGCGCAACATGACAGTGACCCGGTAGACCGACTTAACTTTTTGACGCTACCGGTCTCGGGGATAGGCATTGGGCCCAAGGGCATGAGGGACCTCAAGGACTGGTAAGAATGATTCCAGGTAAGAAAAATTTATCTCGTTCGGCTTGTTTCGCGGAAACCGCTATTCGGTCCTTTATTTTCTTAAACCGCTCATTTCATTGTATTTATAAACGCATAGAGCCGATCACATATTTTGGCTCATGGCGTGCATGATTGATTGCTGCTCGGCACTGAGGGGACCGCAATGAGCATGACTTGTAAGGCAACGATCCGTCTGATCTGCGAATATCTGGAAGGTCGCCTCGCACCCGAAGTTGCCGGTGAGGTGCAGCGCCACCTCAGTTACTGCCGTAATTGCCGCACGGTTTTTGATGCCGCCGCTCTGACCCTCGAAGTGTATTTTGATCGCGAAATGGAACCCGTCTCAGCTCACCGTTCGCACGTCGCATAAACCCCTGTAATTACTTGAAGTTAATGATTGCCGTGCCCTTGCGGCAATTTCGCTTTGTATAATTTCGAAAACGAATGTGTCATTTATTAAGCCCAATCGAATCAGGCTCTTATCGGGGATTAACCCTAGGTCGCAGGTAAAACTTACACAGTCCACGTCGCCTTGGTATCGGTACATGCAATTCTTAGAATAGGAGTAAGTCTATTATTTTGTGTGTGATATAAATAATTTCCCGACCACACTCGCATTTGGTTCCCAGCATGCACTTCTCTGTTGTGCGAGGGAAATCGCAAAGGAGATTATCCATATGGACGAACAGGCGAATCACCAAGAGACAACGTACCAGGAAACGACGGAAGGCTCACCCCGATGGATGGGCGTAGCCGTTGTGGCGCTGGCGATTCTCTCACTCGTAGGCGTGGGCATGGCGTGGAATGCAGGAGGACACGCGCGAGAGGCGGAACAGGCGCTGGCGGCGCAGTCTAAAACTTTTCAGCTGACGCAAGATGGAATCACTCAGCGGATGGCGCAAGAAGAGCGCAACAACTCCGAATTGCAGTCCGAAATGAATCTGGTGGGCGACAAGCTGAAACTCACCGAAGGCCAGCTCGCGACAGCGCGCAGCCAGGTGAAGCAGAGCCGCGCCGATTACGCAAAGAAGCTGAACGACGTGCAGACCACGCTGGCGATGAAAGCCAACGCGGATGACGTGAAGGCGCTCGGCACCGACGTCAACGGCGTAAAAACCGATCTGGATTCCACCAAGGGCAGCATCGAACAGTTGCGGGGCGAGCACGGCGAATTGATCGCGCGCAACCACGAGGAACTCGAACAGCTCAAGCGAATGGGCGAACGCGACTACTATGAATTCACACTGAGTCGCAAGGGACAGAAGGAACACGTTGGACTGGCGCAGATCGAAATGCGCTCCGCCAGCGCCAAGAAACACCAATTCACAGTGGCTCTGTACGTCGACGACATGCGCCTGGAGAAAAAGAACAAGGCCATCAACGAACCCATCTACTTCTACGCCGGCGGATCGCGCCAGCCGATGGAGCTGGTGGTTAACCAGATCAGCGACAAGAAAATCTCCGGATACTTGAGTGCACCGAAAGCTATTGCAGCCTCCGCGAGGGAAACCGCAAACTAACCCGTTCGGAACCATTGCAGGTTGCTTGGGAAGAGAGGGCCGCTTCGGCGGCCCTTTTTTTTGGGTTTGAGTGGCGCGGGCTTCAGCCTGCGGGGGTTGGTCCTTGCAAGGATTAAAACCCGCAGGCTGAAGCCCGCGCCACTTCAATTCAAAAGATTCAGGCGCCGCAGTTCCGAATTATCGGGGAACATACGCAGGCCGAAGCGCACTGCTTTCGCGGCGGCGGACGGATCGCCCAGCGCCCGATCAGCTTGGAACAGAAGCGGATAAATTTCCGAATCTTCGTCGGGATAATATCGCATCACGAACTCGAGGTGTTGGCGCGCTTCCACCCATTTTTTCTGGCTGGCCAGCAATTCTCCAAGGTTGAGCTGCGTTTGGTAGTTGTACGGATCGAGCGCCAGACAAGCCCGCATGGCGCGAAAGGCTTCATCGGGCTTGCCCTCACGGAACAAAATTTCCGCAAGCTCCGCAGCCGCGGCTGCGCCCGCGCGCGGATCGGCCGCGATGAGGCGGCGCTGTAAATCTTCCGCCTCCGGCCAGCGGGAAAAATCCTCGTCGAGCTTCGCGAGGGATGTGAGGGCCCGCAAATTTTCTGGATCGCGTGCTAGAATTCGCTGGAATTCCTGGCGCGCTTTTTCGTTATTGCCGAAACGCCGATCGGTTTCGGCCAGGCCCCATGCGGCATCGAGCGAGCTCGGATCGATCGCCAGCGCCGCATCGAAGGCGTGGAAGGCCGACTGGAAATTAGAATCGGCGAGCGCGACGCGCCCGCGAATTATAGCAATGCTGGCGGTGACCGGACGATTGTCGAGAGCGTGCAAGAAACGCTCGGCTCCTTCGGCATCCTCCTGATTGACCGAAGTCGCGGCTGAGGCTGCGAGCGTTTGGTCGCGCGCGTCCGCCGGAAAATCCAGCGGTAAAGAATTTTTCTGCTCCGCCAGAAGCGCGTCGCGGTTCTTGTCTTCCAGGCCATGAACGAGCAGCGATCGCGGTGCATGATATTCGAGCAGGGTTCGATCGTCCGTATTCATTTCCGCGCCGGAAGAGAATTTCCGCAGGCCGCCGTCGTCGAGCAAATAAAAACCAAACAGTCCAGACGCTTCTTCCATGCCGAGCTGCGCGAAATCGCCGTGCAGGTCCGGCAATCCGAACAGGGCCCGCGCGCGCTGCAAAATCTCGCCTGATGGAGGACTGGGCGCCATCAGGATCAGGTCCGGGGCATCTCCGTGCCAGAGCGTTGCTCCGTGAAATTCGGAGAGAAATGTGGCCAAGAGCATGCGCAAATCATCGGGATAGAGGGAGTAGGCCTGCATCCATTGCACGAAAACGCCGTTCGGAGCAAGCCGGGCGCGGACGGCGGCATAAAATTCGCGCGTGAAAAGCGTGGCGACGCCGGCAATCCAGGGATTCGAGGGCTCGGAAATAATCAGGTCGTAGTTTTGCCGCGCGGTGAAAAGAAAATTGCGGGCATCGTCAAAGGTCACATGCACGCGTGGATCGAGAAGTACGTTGCGATTGAGTTGCGCGAGCAGCGGCGCGGCGCCAACCACGGCCGGCTCGATTTCGACGACGTCCAAGCGCTCCAATTCCGGATAGGCGGCGAGCGCCGACGCCGTCATGCCGCTGCCGAAACCGACCAGGAGCACGAGGCGCGGCGGATGCGCGAGCGCCGCGAGATGGCCGAGAAGAAGCTGCGTGGTTGCGTCGTGATTCGAGGCGTCTACTTTTCCGTTGGTGCGCAGGGCAATGTAGTCGCCGGTTTTTGCGACGGAAATGTTGGCATTCAAGCCGTCTCGGAAATAAACGATGTCCAGTGCGTGCGCATTTTCCTGCAAAGTCAACGGGCGTTCGTAAAGATTCCAATACATCAAAGTGTTGAACGAAGCGACCGCGGGATCGTAAAAATAATTCGAGGAGCCGATGAACGCGGCGGCAAGGAGCAAGAAGAGATTCGTCGCAAGGGCAAGGATTTTACGCGAACGCCGCTGCGCGGAGGCCAATGAAATCGCGGCGGCCAAAGCGAGGTTGACCGCCGCAGTTGCGGCAAGCAAATGAAAACTTCCGAGGAGCGGCAGGAGCCAGAAGCCGGCGGCGAGCGCGCCTACGATCGCTCCGAGCGTGTTCCGCGCGTAAGCCCGTCCAACCGCGGCACTCGCGGCGGCTCCGCTGTCAGTAGCCGGCCCGGCAACCAGCACTACCACGGCCGGAAAATTAAATCCGAAGATTATTGCCGTGGGCAACATGGCCAGCGCGCTGGTGACAAATTGGGCCAGCACAAGGCCGCGAAACGATTGGTGCGTCGCGCGCAGAATGGGCGGAAGCACTTCGATCAGGCGCGTAAAAAGCACGAGGAATGCGAGCGCGGCAAGCGCCGTCAGGGTCTGCGTTACGGCAAAGGTCATCGAGCCCGGGACGCGGCGGCGGCTCCATCGTTCAAACAAAGCGCTTCCGAGAACAATTCCACAGAGAAACGTCCCCAGCATCAGCGTGAACGCGTACGTTGAACTGCCCAGCTGCGTGGAGAGCAGGCGCGTCCAGGCGATTTCGTAGGACATGGCCGTTGCGCCAACGATGGCAAAACCGATCAGGAAAAACCTCGATCGCGCAGAGAGAGGCAGCGATTCCATTTTTTGCGGTGGCATCAAGATATCCGAACCTGAGGCCGGCCCAGATTCTTGGCGCGAAAGAAACAGCGCCAAGAATCCGGCGGCCAAGTTCAGGGCTACAGCGATTCCAAGAGTCCGTCGCAAACCGAACGTGGGAAGAAAAATAAATCCAGCCGCGAAAGTCCCGGCAACCGCTCCCGCCGTGTTGATCCAATAAAGGCGCGACAGGCGCGCTCCCAGCTCCGCCGCATTCCGCGTAAGTCCGCGCACCAACACAGGCAGCGTGCCGCCCATCAGGAATGTCGGCACAAGCAAGACCACCGCAGATCCTACAAAGCGGATCATCAGCAAAACGCCGGCGTCGCCAGCAGCGTATGGATAAGCGGCCACATACGCCGCACGGACGCCCGCAAGTCCCGCGAGAGAAATCGCCGCAGTTGCGGCAACGCCAAGCTCCAGCCATCCATAGAACGCGACCGGCCGGCTCACGCGATCGCTTGCGCCTCCGATCCACGCGCTCCCCGAGGCCAGGCCCGCCATGAATACCGCGAGCACCGTGGCGACCGCGTAGGCCGTGTGCCCGAAAATAAGGCCGAGCGCCTTGCTCCACACCACCTGATCGATCAATCCGGCTGCGCCTGAAAAGAAAAAACAAACGAGCAGGGGGGGGAAGAAAAACCGACGGCGAGATTGTTCCTGCATTGCGAGCCGAATGGTAGTCTGGCCACCGGAAAGCGTCAAATGCCGCTCTGTTGCCGTCATGACACCGTTGGCAATTAATGCCGATAAAGATTTTTGCCGATGGCAGAAAACAGGGGCAAAGTTTGAAAACACGTCTAATAGACAGTTCCATGGTGGGCACCGTTGAGGAAGCGGTGGAAATCATCAGCAATATTCTGGAAGCTTCCACGGAATATTCCATTATTGGAACGGCCATGGAAGGAACAATCCTGCTTTGGAACGAGGGCGCGCGCCACAGTTACGGATACGAAGCCGAAGAAGTGGTGGGTAAATTAAATGGTTCCATCTTGCAAGCTCCAGAGGATGTATTGAGCGGGAAACATCCTGAAATGCTCAATGAAGCTCTGAAGGAAGGAAAATGGGAAGGCACGCTCCGTAGGATACAGAGGAACGGAGTACATTTCACGGCCCGCATGGTAGTACGGCCTCGTTTTGATTTCTCCGGAAAGCCGATCGGATATTTGTATATTTCCAAGGATATTTCCGAAGAAACGCGTCTGGCGGCGCAATTAGAATCCAGCTACAACAGCCTGCGGGAACAAGTGGTGCAGCGCCAAAACGCGGAGAGCGCTCTCTTGCAGGCCCACCGGGAAGTCATCGTCCGCGCTAACGAAGTGGAACATACTACTTCACAGGTGAGGCATCTGGCGGAAATGAGCGACCTTTTGCAATCTTGCGGAAGCTCCGAGGAAGCCCATCAAGTGGCACAGCGCGCCTTGCAGCAATTTTTCCCGGAAGAGTCGGGTGTTGTTTACCTGAGTGATCAGCCGGGCGGCTCGCTGGAAACATTCGCAAGCTGGAACAATGCAAATTTGATGTCCAATGAAAGTTTTGAACCCCAGCAGTGCTGGGCGCTTCGACGAGGCCGGCCGCATGCGATTGGGGCCGACAGCGCGGCAATCAAATGCGCGCACGTGAAGGACAGGAAACAAGGTGGCTCGATCTGCATTCCCATGGTGGGACAAGGCCAGTCGTTCGGGATATTCCATTTAGCCTGGGTTGGGGCGGATTCCACGCAACATCCACATAGTCGCGAAGATCGTGAAAAATTAGCCACGGCAGTAGCCGATATCATCGCCCTGGCCGTTTCCAATGTCAGGCTTCGTGAAGCACTCAAAGACCAAACTATTCGCGACCCGCTTACCGGATTGTATAACCGGCGCTACCTGGAAGACTCTTTGCATCGTGAGGTTTGCCGCGCACGGCGCTCCGGAGGTTCCATCGGAATTATCATGATCGATATCGACAATTTTAAACAGTTCAACGATTCCTTTGGACATCCAATGGGGGACCAGTTGCTGAGAGCTTTGGGAGCTTACCTGAAGTTGCAGATCCGTCCGGAAGACATACCATCCCGGTACGGTGGTGAAGAATTTACCCTCGTATTGCCGGGAGCGTCCCGTGAAATTGTCCACGACAGGGCTGAGAAGCTACGAAAAGGGTTCCGAAATCTACCCCTGAATTTTGGGGTAGGACTAGTAGATGCCGTGGAAACAATCTCGCTTTCCCTCGGCGTTGCGGTTTTTCCGGAGCATGGAGAGACCGCGAATGGAGTATTGAAATCGGCGGACCGGGCACTCTATGAGGCTAAGAAGGGCGGTAAAGACCGGGTAATGTTCGCAACGTTGGAAACAGGCGTAGCGATAGAAGGGCGGCCTTTATTACCTTCTTGAGAGTTCGAGGTCACGCCAAATTATTTGTTCATTCCGGCGATCGGCTGCCCGGAGATAAACGAAGCTCTAAATATTCATTCCGGTAATCCACTTACCCGCAGCAAACGTTTTCCTGCTCAAGTTCTTTCCCATTTGGCCGAGTGTATATATGGGGGGAAATCGACAATGCTAAATAAAATCGCGGCAATTGTGTTCTTTGTTCTCATTCCACTTTCGGCTTTTGCAAGCCCGAAAGAGAAAGAGAGCGTTTCGGTTCAGGTAGTCACTTCCAACACGAGGATCCACAGCTCATTCTCGAGCAACGCGTTCGCTTACACCGACCTTATGTTCACCCAATTAAACGGGAAGAAGGTAGTGTATCAATGCATCCAGCACGGGAATATTTGCCCCATGGTGGAATCCGGGAAAACTTATACGGCCGACCGGGAAGGAAACTTCATTTACATTTCGATGGATACTCCGGACGACAAAAAAGCCGTTTCCGTAAAATTCAGGAAAGTCGGGAGCTGGTAAGATCCTGAGCGGTGGAAGCCGGAGCGCTATGAATTTCTGCCCGGCTTCCTGTCAGCGCAGTCCGCCATTGCGATCATCGTTTTTCCGAATCGTGACTCTGTAATATTTCCTCTTCGCCGCAAGTATTTTCAGTAACCCACCTCTTCCAAGCTCGCTCCCCGGAAACTGAGTTGCCGCCATTCGCATCAGGGTTGACAGTCGCGAGGCCTCCGACTATCGTGGGCCTACTGTGAAAATTCTGGTGATTGGAAGCGGAGGACGCGAGCACGCGATGGTCTGGCGGCTGCGTCAGTCGCCGGAAGTCGAGAAAATCTGGTGCGCGCCGGGCAACGGCGGAATCGAGGAGTACGCCGAATGTGTGCCCGTGGACGCCGGTGACGTGGGCGCGCTCGTGTCTTTGGCCGAGCGCCTCAGGCCGGACCTCACCATCGTGGGGCCGGAAGCGCCGCTGGTCGCCGGGATCCGCAACAAATTTGAATGTCGCGGCATGCGCCTGGTTGGCCCTTCGCAGCGGGATGCGCGGCTGGAAGGCAGCAAGATTTACGCGAAGCAGTTCATGGACCGCTACGACATCCCCACGCCCACCCTCTATGGCGACTTTGAATCCCCGATCGAAGCGATTCGCGCGCTGGACGCGGTGGATTGGCCGGTGGTGGTCAAGGCCGACGGATTGTGCGCGGGCAAAGGCGTCCTGGTGGCGGAAACGCGCGCGGAGGCGGAGACGTTCATCCGCCGCCTCATGCAAAAACACGAACTCGGCGCGGGCGGCTCGCGCGTGCTGCTCGAACACGCTCTCAAGGGCGACGAACTTTCGTTCATCGTTCTGACGGATGGGCGATCCTTCCTGCCGATGGCGCCGACGCGCGACCACAAGCGAGTCTTCGACGGCGACCGCGGCCCCAATACCGGCGGGATGGGCGCGTATACGATGGACGGAATGCTTACCCCGAAATACGAATCGATGATCGTCAAGGACATCGTGTGCCCGACGATTGCGGGACTTTCCGAGGAAGGAATTCCATACACGGGCTTTCTGTATTTCGGGCTGATGCTGACCGCGAGC
Organism: Acidobacteriota bacterium; assembly: GCA_003161495.1. Lineage (GTDB taxonomy): Bacteria > Acidobacteriota > Terriglobia > Acidiferrales > UBA7541 > Palsa-360. The sequence continues at coordinate 13,805 of PMOP01000406.1, forward strand.
GGACCCATGGTTCTCGAATATAATTGCAGGCTGGGCGACCCGGAAACGCAGCCCATCATGATGCGAATGAATTTCGATCTGGCGGTGGCGTTTGACGCGGTGGCTTCGCGCACGCTGGACAGGATCAAGCCCGCGTGGAAGCCCGGCGCGAGCGTTTGCGTGGTCATGGCATCGGGCGGATACCCAGGTACCTTTGAGACTGGGAAAAAAATTACGGGATTAGGTGAGGCGGAGCGGCTGCCGGACGTGGCCGTGTTTCACGCGGGGACGAAGCGCGAGGGCGATTCCGTGGTAACGAATGGCGGACGCGTCCTCGGCGTGACGGCCTCGGCCGAGTCTCTATCGCGGGCGGTTTATAAGGCCTACGAAGCCGTAGGTAAAATTCACTTTGACGGGGCGCATTGCCGCACCGATATCGGCGTCAAGGGAGACCTCCAAAAAAGAATGGTCGCGGAGGCGCCGCGTGTCTGAAATCCTGCACTTATTTCAATGCGTGGCGCACGGCGAGCCCATGCGCGAATTCGAGGAAGTGTCCGCCGTCGAAAATAAGGGGTTTCAGGACTGCATTCATGGACGGAGTGGAAGCGCTCGTCAGGTCCTTTTGATGGATCTGGAGACGCTCGAGGAATTCGGCATCGCGCCGGGGCGCGTCAGGGAAAACATCACGACGCGCGGGATCGCGCTGGAAACTTTGCCGCTCGGAGAGCGGCTGCGCGCGGGCGAGGCTCTGCTGGAAGTCACGAAACCCTGCGAGCCGTGCCACCAGATGGACGAAATCCGGCAAGGTCTTCAGGAAGCGCTTCGCGGGCGGCGCGGCCTTTTGTGCCGCGTGGTCGAGTCCGGGCGCATCCGCCGTGGCGATCGCATCGAAATTGAAAAAAGTGCGCGCGCATCGCATCATGCCGGCGATGATTTCATCTCCGGCTCATTTTAATTTATATTGATTAAGGATCATTCTACCAACCAGGAAGGCAGGAATCATTTATGGCCAGTGAATCGAAGAACAGCCGCAAGCCGCTCGTGGGAATCATCATGGGGTCGGACACAGATTTGCCGGTGATGAGCGAAACGGCAAAAATGCTGGAAAAGTTTGAAGTGCCCTACGAAATCGAAGTGACTTCGGCGCACCGATCGCCGGCGCGCACGCACGAGTACGCGTCGACGGCGGTTTCTCGCGGGCTCAAGGTGGTGATCGTCGCCGCGGGAGGCGCGGCGCATCTGGCGGGAGTGGTCGCGGCGGTTACGACGCTGCCCGTCGTCGCGGTGCCGATGGCCACCACGGTCCTCTCCGGCATCGACTCGCTGCTGTCGAGCGTTCAAATGCCCGGAGGCGTGCCCGTAGCGGCCATGGCCATCGACAAGCCGGGCGCCATCAACGCGGCAATTTTCGCGGCGGAAATTCTGGCCACGTCCGATCCGGAAATCGCCAAGCGGCTTACGACGTACAAGGAAGAGCTCGCCAAATCGGTGGCCGAAAAAAGCGCGCGCGTGAAATTACAGTACGCGGGAAAAACCAGCTGATCCGCGCTTTACGTCACGCAAAATTCAGGCGTGTAGGAAGCTGCGTCGGGCTCTTGTGGCGCAGGCTTCAGAGCCTGCGTGACAACTCACAATTGCCATGTTTTTGTAGCGCCCGCCTTCAGGCGGGCATTTTAGAATCAAGCAGATGCCAGCCTGAAGGCGGGCGCTACAAGAGCCAAAACTGCGTTCCCCCACAGGCGGAAGCTTGCGCCACCCCATACTTTTCCAAATGCGAATCAGTGATTATCGCCGTTGGAGTTCGCATCGCCGCCGCTTGGTAGTTTGGTGTTGCTTGCTAGAGCTAGCCTGGCTTCCTGGCTGATCGTGACTGTATCTTGTGACGCTGGATTTTGTGTAGCGGCTTGCGTTTGCAGCGTCTTGGGTGGTTGAACTGATTCTTCTGTCTGAATCTGCGAGTGGGCTACCTGTAGAGAGTTCACGGAACTGGTCATGGCCTATTACCTCGTCGCTATATCTATCGGCAGACGAGCAGATACCTTTAGGGCCTGCTAAGTTACAGAAAATAGATGGTTTAATGGACTATTTGTTGTCACCGTCGTGATTCACGTCGCCAGTGGCACCCGGCTTCGCATTGGCCGCTAACGCTTGCTGCGCTTGCGGGCTGATCGTGACTTTATCTTGCGGGGCGGCTGTTTGCGGCGCGGTTGGCTGAGGCTTGGGTGCCGCGACTGCTGGCGCCGTCTGTGTCGCCGCCTGGACTGCGTGAACCGGTTGCACAGGATTGCTCATGGGTATCACCTCACGTCCTTAACTTCGACGCAGCGAGAATAAACATTAGCGAACGGCGGGGAAAAAGAGAGCTGAAATTGAAAACGTGCCGAACGGAAACAGTGCGGGCCCATTCGCCGAGGCGGACGGGCCCTTTTTGTTCTCTTGCCGCGCGTTCCGATGCTGCACGCTCGCGCGCCGTGTTATTTTTTCGCGGCGTGCGCGGCGTTGCGTTCCTGCATCCGGCGGGTGAGGTGAGGCACGATTCCCAGCATTCGCTCGATCAGCATCAACTGGCCCCGGTGATGCATTTCGTGCTCTTTTACGGAAAGAATCATATCGAAGCGCGTGCGCGATGGCGGCGCTCCTCCCGGCGGCATGGTCAGGACTTCCCCCAGGAAATTTTCGTCGAGCCCTTCCATCCACTTGGCCCAGGCCTCACCTTCCTTGGTGAGCAGTTCAATCAGCTGTGCTTTGTTGCGCGGCTCTTTTTCTTCCGCGCGCATGCGTTTCATGAGCGCCGGAAAAT
>PMOP01000263.1 GCA_003161495.1 Acidobacteriota bacterium
CCGTGCAGCCAAACCATGACGGGACGATTGCGGCCGTCGGTCAGGCTTGGCGTGAAGACATTGATGACCAGGCAATCCTCGCCCTGCACGGCGGGCTCTTTGTGGTTGAGGATTAGCGCGTTCGGTGGGCCGCCTTGTTGCGGAGCGGTCGGGCCGTTTTGGAAAGCGTCGCGCAGGCCGGTCCACGGCTCCGGTTTGCGCGGCGGCATGAAGCGGTTGCTCCCTGCCGTCGAGGCGCCGTAAGGAATTCCTCTGAAGGTAAGTGTGCCGGCCTGATTCACACCGCGAACCTTTCCAGCGGTAGTCTCCACGACAGGGCTTTCGTACTTTGACGCGGCGTCCAGCGCCCAAGCTTCCGCTGGAATCAAGCTGCCGAAAAGGGCGCTGGCAGCTGCCGCCGCTCCGCCGCCCAATACAGTGGACTTCATCAGCGCGCGACGGCTGGGATTGAAATTCGGGAAATGATTTCGGGAAATACCGCTCTTCAGCAGGCTCATAAATAAGGTCCCTTCATGTTTTGTGCGGTCTAAATTGCCAGAGCGCAACTCGGGAATCTGTAGAAAAACTGTATTTTCAAACTTTGTCGATGGCGGCGGTATATCACACTTCCATCTGCCCCCGGCTATTTTTCGTGCGCATAAACCGCGATGCACCCTTGCTTGGCGGGCAATCCGAACATGACATTGCAGGTGTCCGCCGGCGCCGTCGCGGTCGGAATGGCGATGGGAACGAAAATGTGATTGTTTCCGCGGAATGCCGCAACGGAATGCGAGCCAGGGCCGGCAGGCAGCGTGCCGATTACCGCGCTGGAATCGGCGTCGATGACGCTCAGCGTGGGATTGGCCGCGAAGCCGCTGGGCGCGTAGAAATTATTGTCGCCGGAGTTGTACCAGACCTCATCGGCGCCCTTGGTATCGGGCAGAGTTGTAATCTGTTTGCCATCTAATGCATTGATAATCATCAGCGGCTTTCCGCCGCCGCAACCTACCAGCAGGTGTTGGGACGGGCCCAGCGCCAGGCCTGAGCCGCAAATTCCAGTCGGATACGTCGCTTCGAGCACCGGCTGTTTCGGGTCTTTTAGATTGAAAACCGCGACCTCCGACGTGCCATCCGGACCCGGAACGGTCGCCAGCATTCGGCCGCCTTTCAGTTCGGGATCCCAAACCGGCTGCTCAAACCCTCGGGCATTCGGGAATGGAATTTTGCTCAGAACCGCATAGGGCGCGTCGGAAGAGATCAGGGTCGCATAGGGAGGTTTTTCCGCGGGATTCCCGACCATGATTACGTGATCTTTCGGATCGAATCCAATTTCATCGGCGCGGCATTGAGCGCCTGTCGAAATTGTGGCGACGGGCGTGAGATTGTTAAAGGGAGGTTGCGCGTCGTTCAGGTCAAATACTTTTACTATGCCGTGGGCGTCATCGGCCCAGAGGTGATTATCGGGAGTGACCACTACACCGCTCGGACCCATTCCTTGCGTCGGGCCGCAAGGGTCGTCCGGCAAACCAACTCCATGAAAACCGCCAATCCTGCCGAGGAACAAATCGTTTTCGGCGTCGATGACGTCGACGCCGGCGTTCCCTGCTTCGCCCAGGTAATACCTGGAGGTAGCCTGATCGACCCAGCTGATATCAAATCGGAGTGGGTTGCCGGGCAGATAGATCGCGCCCACGAGTTTCACGGGTGTTTTCGGATTCCCTTTCGATTCTTTGGCGGATTTTTTCTCCGCATTCTGGCCCGGACGCGCGCTCATTGCCGCAGACAGGGTTAGCGCAAGGCTCAAGAAAAACATTCCGGTTAGTTTTATTTTCATAGAGAGACTCCTTGATGAGGCGAAGCCGGTATTTTTAGCGGTTGTGTCCTGTCCGCATCGGGGACTGTGCCGGCGAACAGGATGCCCTCCGCGAAGAGAGTGCAGGAAATTAATTCTGCTGGTATGGCTCGATTATGGTCTGCGAGACGCGCGAACCCGGCAACGGCGTCTCTTTTTACTTTTCAAAATTACTGAAATCGAGATAATCTCCCGAGCAAGAAATTTCGCCCAGCTCCCACTTCGGCCTCAACTCGTAATAGAAAACCGTGGTCCAGGGCTTCACCAGCGCTTTGGGATCATCCATGGTAATTTCCACTTCCATGTGATCGAAGTTCACGCGGTGAAAGCGTTCCGTGACGTGCAACTGATCGCTGTGCGGATGGCCGAGCCGGTCGAGCCATGTCTTGTCGTTGAATCCAGCCGTGTCCACGACCAGTGTGGAATCCCCGTCCCAATGGCCGACCGATGTTCCCATCCACAGGAGATCGGGATCTTTTGGGAGGGAGCGGCCGTCGGTATAAATGCGGCGCACGGTGTGATCGTACTCGTACAGCATAAGCGTATATTTGGGCGTGTGTACAAACTCAAAGGGATAGGGATGAAAGTAGACGCGCGGGACTCCAGGGGGATCGCATTTCGTCAGCACCGGATCGTTCGTCGTCTTCAGAGTGAACTCGCCTCCGTTGGAGGCTTTGGCTTCCTTATACTTCGCTTCCGCCCAGGGCGTTAACTCCGGCGGATCTTTTGTAAAAGTGTAGTTGGTGAAACCACGCTGTGAACCGGGAGGATTGCGCATCATCCAAACTCCGGTCAAATCGTGTACGGGCGCGGGCGCCGACTCAGCCTTAGGCGCCGCCTTGGATTGATCCGCTGGGGGAGCTGCCGTTTGCGCGGAAACACCGCTTGCAAAGAATAGAGCCACCACCATTGCGAGTATCGAATTGCTGAAGCGGTTGCACACTTAGACCCTCCCGCACGCTACTTGTCCGTAATCCCGGGTTGCCCCGAGAGCGTATTGTTTATTCTTCAAAGAGGTGAAGCTGCTGCCCGTCGGGCCCGATGAGCTTGTTGATCCACATCGTATGCGGATCGTTTTTGGAAACGTAACCGCTGGCCGTGATGGGGTCTCCGGGCTTCAGCGTGTATTTGTCCCAGCCGGCCCTGGTCAACTTGTTCGGAGCGGTCAGCTCGGCCTGCCACTTTTCGACTTCGCCCTTATCGTTCTTCACGTCAAAATAAAGTTGCACGTGCGGATTAATAAACCGGAAATCCGTCATCGTTCCCTTTACCGTGACAATGTTTTTGGTATCGTATGCCGCCGTGCCGTGATGGGCGAACGTGGCGCTCGAAACGACCAGAACCGCAGCAATGCCCATCGTCAAAACAAATATTTTTAGTTTCATTGGATCCCCAGTGGCGCCCATCGTCTCACCGCTTCTTGCGATTTGTCAATTCCCTGTTTTACTTGGGATGTCGAACGGAAAATTACGAATTCGCGCGTTGTCCTTTTGGGAACGAAATGAAAATCCAAAATTGTCAGGGAACTTCGGAGCGAATGAAGCGCATTGACATTCTATTGTGCCGTCAACTAGACTCCGCGCAGTTGCCTGCCAAGTCATGAGTACAAATTGGATGGAGGAATTTTTCATGCCGATTCGCAAAGGATGGAACAATGCGTCTGCCATAGCGATTTGCTTTTTCTGCTTTTTGTGTTTAGCCGCTGCTCCGCCGATGCGCGCGCAAAACGCGCCAGTTTATGTTGTGGATCCTTCCTGGCCGAAACCGCTGCCGAATCATTGGCTCATGCAGGGCGTTCCGGTGATGGTCACGGATAAGGACGACCACATCTGGGTGTACAACCGGCCGCGCGATATCAATCCCGATGAAACCGGAGCGGCGACAACGCCGCCGCGCACGGATTGTTGCATCGCGGCGCCGGCGGTTTTGGAATTCGACACAGCGGGCAATCTGATTAAGGGCTGGGGCGGTCCGGGCTACGTGCCCGGCTGGCCTGCCGAGGGAATTGCAAGGCCGGGCGCCGGAGCCGAACACGCGATCCTCGTGGACCGCGAAGGAAATGTCTGGCTGGGAGGAAATGCGCGCGGAGACAGCATTCAAAAATTTACGGGCGACGGAAAACTTCTCTGGGAGTTTGGCCATCGCGGGCCAAGAACGCCTCCGGGTCAGCAGGCTGCCCCGTTAAAGCAAAACAACCAGAACACGGACACGTTTCCGGGAGGGATTTTTTTCTTCGATTTGGATGAAGACGCCAAAGAACTTTACATCGTGGATCAGAAGCGCGTGCTCGTTTATGACATGAATTCCGGCGACTTCAAGCGCGG
>PMOP01000332.1 GCA_003161495.1 Acidobacteriota bacterium
GATGTTTTTCGCGCCGGACAAATTCTCGGGCAGGAGTGCTCGGGGTCGGTTCTCGGATATGGCTCACAGGTAAACCACTCCGTTCTGCTTGGCTCCCCAGCCCCGGCGGATTGGGCTTCGGCCGGACAATATTCCCTCGACCTCTTTCAGACTCTACTCGATCGGGTCGCTCCCGGAAAAAGTATCAAGGAGTTTTGCGACTTCTGCGGCGAAAAACTCAAGGCGCGTGGCGTGGCCAAACCTGGCGGCGTGCTGATCCATTCCAGCGGCCTGGCTGACTTGCCACGTTGTGGCCCCGGCCGCATGGAAGGCGGCGACGACCTGGTGTTTCAGGCCGGAATGGTGTTTGACCTGAAACCCAGCGTGCCAGTCAAGCAAACCCCGACCCCCGCGGAATTCGGCGATTCCATCGTGGTAACGGAAAAGGGCGCACGGCGGCTCGGCAAGCGCAAAATGGAGCTGATTACGCTAGGCGCCTAAGCCAATCGAAGCGAATAGCGCAGCCCTGCGAAGTGCTCTTACTCCGTAATAACACTTCCGCAACCTTCCCGAATGACAGTTCAGGGCTGCGGCGCCCTACCAGTTAAAATGGCGTGTGACCCTCAAAGGCATTTCCGTGCCCCAACAGATCGGCCGATACGAGATTCTTGAGGAACTCGGCCGCGGCGCCATGGGTGTGGTTTTCAAGGCCCGGGATCCCTTCATCGGCCGCCTCGTCGCGGTCAAAACCATCACCACCGGAATCGCGGAAAATCCCGACCTTTTGAAACGCTTTCGGCGCGAGGCTCAGGCGGCCGGAGGCCTGCAACATCCGAACATCGTCACCATCTACGAAATGTCGGAATTCGATGGGACGCCCTTCATCGCCATGGAATATCTGGAGGGAGCAAGCCTGGAGAAAACCATTGCCGGGCAATTGCCTGTGCCGCTGGTGGACAAACTCGGTTGCCTGGTGCAAGCCTGCCGGGCGCTCGATTACGCCCATCGCCGAGGCGTCATTCATCGGGATGTAAAGCCCGCAAACATCATGGTGACTCCCGAGGGCATCGTGAAAGTGGTGGACTTCGGCATCGCCCGAATTATCGATACCGCGAAAACCCAAACTGGAGTTTTGCTCGGAACGCTTTCCTACATGTCTCCCGAACAGGTCCGCGGCCGGCACGCCGACCAGCGCTGCGACGTTTGGGCGCTCGGCGTCGTGATGTATGAATTGCTTACCTACCGCCGCCCGTTTGACGGCGAGAATCATGCCGCCCTGCTGATGGCCATTCTCCAGCAGGAACCGCGAGCGATTCGAGAATTTCTTCCGGAGTGTCCGTCCGCGCTCGAAGCTGTCGTCGGGCGAGCGCTGCGCAAGGAAGAAGATCTGCGGTATCCCACGATGGAAGCGCTGCTGGTGGACCTCGAACCGATCTGGACATCGCTGCAGAAAGAAGCGGTTCAGAAAATGGTGGCCCACGGGCGGGAGTTGATGGAAGGCGGCAGGTTGGAAGAAGCTTGCGAGCTCTTGCGCAAGTCGCTCTCCCTTGACACGGGGAACGTAACCGCAAAGGAATTATTCGATAAAGTAACCACGTTGCTCGGAACGCACTCCACTCCTTCCGTGATAAGAGAAAAAATCACCGCGGATCAGAACCGAATCTTCGCGGCAGTCTCGCCTGCCGCCAAACTATCGTCCGGGCATGGCCCAGGCGGCACCGTGGCGGCCACTGCCCCGCTTGATCCGTCGTTGACGCGGGGAACGGAAACAGCCGGAAACCCTCGGGCATCCTCCTCCGATCGATCCGTTGAGAATCATGGAGGTGAAATCGGTGGAACCATTTTTAATTCCTCGCGGCCGCAAGTGCCCAGAAATGATCGACCGACGCCGGCTTCAGCCGGGCAGCGTTCGGCCACTCAGAAAACGGTTCCACCAAAGTCACCGACGCAGCCTTTGCCGGCGCCGAATGGGCGTAGCGGCACCGCGTCTCACATCGGCGCGCCACCGCGACGTAACGTGCTTATCTTCGGTGCGGTTGCCGTCGTCGTACTTTTTATCCTAGGTGCGGCCGAATACCGGAAACTTGCTCCCCGATTCAAAGCTGCAGACTTGCCACACTTGAACATTCAGCCTCCGGCGCCGCCAATATCCTTGCCCGTGGCTCCCGCCACCGCTACGGGCGCTGCCGCGCCTGCGGAAGCCCCGGCAGCACCCAGGGTTTCCACGGAAGACCAGCAGCGCCAACTGATCGATCAGGCGCATCAAGCCGCCGCCTCGAAGGATTACAAGACGGCCCAAGCCCGCCTCGATGAAGCGGCAAAGCTCAAAGGTCCGCTGAATTCCATCATCGCGGATCTGCGGCGTGAATTCAGCGAGGAAGCGCGCGGCGCGGAAATGCGGCAGACCGCGCAGCAGGAAGAAAATCTCTGGACACGCGGCATGAAAGATTTTGACGCCGGCCAGTTTGACGACGCCGAAAAGTCGCTGCGCGAAATCCTCGTCTTGCCCAAGACAGGCCAGCGCTGGGCAGATGCCGCGAAGTATGTGGATGAAATTATTCCGAAGCGCCGCCAGGCGGAACAGTTGTGGACGCGCGCGCAGCAGGAAGCCGGATTGACCGGGCCGCAGCACCGGATCAACGAAGTGAAGATTCTGGACCAGGTTCTGGCCTCGGGAGGGGTTCACCAACAGGAAGCCAGGCAGAAGCGCGATTCCCTGTTCGCACAGTTCGCACGGGAAAATCGGAGAAAAAACAACTCACAGGATTCCGTCGTGTCCGCTTCGGAGCAGGCGCAATTTCCCCGGCTGCAGGATGCCGTCGATCAGGCCGTGACGCTGGGGGATGCCAAGGCGCTTGAACAATTGCAGGAAATCAGGCCGCGCTTCAAGACGGTGGCGGATGGCGGCGGCCCGCGCGTTCCCGACGCGCGCGATTACATGAACAATATAATTCCAAGGGCGCAAAAAGACATCGAAGCAAAACTCGCCAACGCGGACGCGGATACGCTCTCCAATGAAAAATTTCGCGACGCCGTGAAGGAGTTCGACCAGGCTGTCGCCGCGCAGAATGCGGAACTGTTGCGCACGCAAATTCAATCCGAATTTCGGCTGATCGCCAGCACGTCAGGACCGAGAATATTGGAAGCGGAACGATACCTCAACGTATTGATTCCCGAGGCGCTGAAAAAAATCGG
>PMOP01000501.1 GCA_003161495.1 Acidobacteriota bacterium
CAGCCGCCGCTCCAGGTCTTCCAGGTCCAGCGCGCCGGGAGATTCCACGAGCGCGGACAATTCCGCAAGGCGCGCGCGCGTTTCCTCCATGCGCGAAGCGAGTTCCGGCTGAGCCTCGCGAACGGCCGCCGCTGCCGTCGAAAAACGTTCGACATTTCTGTTGAAGAACATCCGTAACGCGTCCCGCGAAAAAGATTCTTCCTCTTTTTTCGCGGATGTTGCAACGGGCCCCGTGCCGGCGGCGGTTTCTTTTTCTTCATCCGCGGCTTCGAGCACGGCATCGACGCAGTAGGCCAGGCTTTTCAACTGCCGGCCACCGGCGGCGCGGTGCGATCGCGCATAGCTTTCAAAGGCACGGTCGATTCCTTTCAGCACCGCGGAAAGCGGAATGCCCGCTTTCTGCCAAGTCTCGACAATGGCCCAGTCCAGCGGAGAAACGAGGAGATGCGCGCCGCGCTTCTGCCAGAAATATTCCTCGATTTCGGTGAAATAATTGAAGTAATTCAGCTCGGCCATCGCTTCGTGGGAATTCAAGATCGGGTTTTTCTTTCTTTCGCGGCGGAAAGTGGAACCGGCCCTTTTTCGTGGCTGCCCGTGGAAGTTCGCTTCGCCGTTTGGTTCCGCTCCCACACGATGCGCAGCCCCTCCAGCGTGAGAAATTCATCGATGATCTCGATGTGCTTGGAAGCCCGCGCGATCAGCGGGGCCTGACCGCCGGTCGCAATCACGCGCGCCGCTTCGCCAATCACGCCCTTGATGCGCGTGACGATTCCGTCCACCATGTCCGCGTATCCGTAATACAGGCCGGACTGCAGCGACTGCATCGTGTTCGTGCCGATGATTTTTCCGGGATCTTTTATTTCCACGCGGAACAAACGCGCGGCGCGTGAAAAAAGCGCTTCCGCCGAGATGCCAATGCCGGGTGCAAGCACTCCGCCCATGTATTCTCCGCGCGCGGAGACCACGTCAAAATTAATCGCCGTCCCAAAATCCACGACGATGCACGGGCCGCCGTATTTCGTGAACGCCGCGACGGCGTTGACGATTCGGTCCGCGCCCACTTCCTGCGGATTGTCGTACAAAATGGGCATGCCGGTTTTCACTCCGGGCTCGATGAACAGCGCCTTCACGCGAAAATAGCGTTCCGACATTTCCTCGAGCGTGGAGTTGAGCGGCGGCACAACCGAGCTGATGATCACGCCGCTGACCGACGACGGATCGATCCCCGCTAAAGTAAAAAGTTCCCGCGTGAGGATGCCGTACTCATCGACCGTCTGGTCGCGCGCCGTCGTCAGCCGCCAGTGCGCCACGAGTTCCGTGCCACGAAAAAATCCGAGCACGGTGTTCGTGTTTCCGACATCGAGAGTCAGCAGCATCAATCCGCCTCGGAAAGTGTTCCCGCAATCACCGGCAGGATTCGACCGTCGTCGCGCCGCACGCGCAAAAGCCCGCCGGGTTCCAGACCTTCCGTCGTGCCGGTGTAAGTTTCGGACGCGGTTTCGATCCGCACGCGTTTTCCCAGAGCATAGCTGGACACTTCGGAAAAGCGCGCCACGACCGCTTCCGGCCCTTCGGTGACGAAGCGATTGTAGTAGGAGTCGAGGTGCCGCAGCAACCGCGCGACGATTTCGACGCGGGATTGCGCGCGTTTGGTCTCGATGCGGAGGGAAGTGGCAATTTCGGATAATTCCGAAGGAATCCGTTCGTGATTCACGTTGATGCCGATTCCCACGGCCACGAAATGAATCTGGTCTTGCTCCGCGTTCATCTCGGTCAGGATGCCGCAGAATTTTTTGCGCCCGAAAAGTAAATCGTTCGGCCAGCGCAGGTCGGCCGTAAGTCCGGTCTGCTCCAGAATAGCTTCACGAACGGCAAGCCCGGCTACGAGTGTGATGAGCGGAGCCTGCTGTGGCAAAATCGGCGGGCGCAGCAGCACAGTCATGTAAATGCCATTTGTTTTTTCAGAATGCCACGTGTGCCCGGCGCGTCCGCGACCCGCCGTCTGCTCCTCGGCGATGACCACGGTTCCATGCGTCTCCCCGCGTTCACCCAGAGTCATCGCGACGGAGTTGGTCGAATCCGTTTTGAAAAAATGGTAGACGCGTTTTCCAAGCGGCCCCGGATGCAGCCGCCTGCGCAGCAACGTAGGCGCGAGGATGTCAGGCTCTTCTTCCATCTGATAGCCGGTACGCGGATGGCCCTTCACGCGTACGCCCAGCGCGCGCAACTTTTGAATCCAGCGCCAAACGGTGAGCCGCGTCACGCCAATTTCGCGCGCGATTTTCGCGCCGCTGATGACGATCATCGCGTTGTCGGAAAGCAGCGCCAGCAGCGCGTCGATGCGCCGATCTGTCGTGCCCGGAAAAGTTGGCTGAGTCATGAAGGTCGTGAGTTTTCGTGTAGCACAGGCACTCTTGCCTGTGCGGTTTTCCATGACGTGGGCGCGGCAACTAGTCTAGCGGCAATTGCCAAACCCGCACAGGCAAGAGTGCCTGTGCTACTGGAGCCGTTCGAGTTGCCCGCTGCGCTCTTTGACTTTCTCTAATTCCGCGCGGCGCTCGGCGAGTGTCGATTCCATTCCTCTCACAATGTGCTCCGGCGCACGGCTCCGAAAAGTTTCATCTTCCAGCCGCTGTAGTTTCGACGCGATATCTTTCGTCAGCCGATCCTCTTCCTTTCGCAAACGCGCAAGTTCCGCCTGAACATCGAACGCAGCTTCGTAAGGAACGAACAGATCGAAATCTTTTGTCGAGCGCACAACGCCGTTTGTAGAATCAAAAGGCGGCTTGGCAAAGGAAAGGGAAGACAGGCTTGCCAGGCGCAAAATCGTTTCGAGGCTGTGGTTGACGGTGGACTGTACTGCGGGCGTCGCCGCGCCAAGCTGTGCGGCAAGCTTCGCTCTTGGATCGAGCTTCATTTCCGCGCGAATGTTGCGCGCCGAGGAGATGATTTCCTGCAACATTGAAATTTGTTCTTCCGCTGCAGCGTCAATGCGCTCGGCGTGGGGCTCCGGAAAGCGGTCGAGGGCGATCGAACGCGCGCCTTCCCGCTGCGGCAACCCGTGCCACAATTCCTCGGTAAGGAACGGCATGAACGGATGAAGCAGGCGCAGCGCGCTTTCAAATGCCGCAAATAAGTTTTTCCACGTAGCCGCCGATTTCGACCGGTCGAGCGAAAGCAATTCAGGTTTCACCCATTCGATGTACCAGTCGCAGAAGTCGCCCCAGAAAAAGTGATACACGACGTGCGCCGCCTCATGAAAACGGAAGTGTTCGAGCGCGTCGTTCACCTGGGCCGTCGCGCGCGCCAGGCGCGAAAAAATCCAGCGGTCGATCAGCGCCACTTCGCCGTTCGCCGCGTGGGGCGCGGACGCGCGCACACCAGGAGCCGCCAGCGCTTCCAGCGTTTCTCCTCCCGCTGTCTCATACTTATCCAAATTCATGAAGACGAACCGCGCGGCGTTCCAGATTTTGTTGGCGAACGCGCGATAGCTGAGGATGCGTTCCTCGGACAAAACAATGTCAGTCCCAGGCGCGGCCATGCTCGCCAAAGTAAAACGCATCGCGTCGGTCCCGAATTTTTCGTTGAGCTCGAC
>PMOP01000368.1 GCA_003161495.1 Acidobacteriota bacterium
GCTTAACCATAAAACTTACCCAAGCCGTCACGCCCACCCCTCTTTAAAGGTGGCCGTCCCGAGTCGCTTGCCGGAGAGAGACCCCCGACTCGCTTCCCGAAGTGGCGTTGAGCAAGCTCGCCTTTCCACAATTTGCTCTGCTCGAGCAGAATTTGCAGATTTCGCATTACGTCCAGGATTCGTGCGAATCCCAGCCGCAACACGAAATGCCAGCCTATTCAGTTGTCAAAGATCTTTGCGTCCTGAACTTCCGGACCGTTCCACTCCCGGTGGAACGTTCACCTCATTTAAAAATGAGGCAATGCAATAAAAAACCCGGCGTCGAGCGCCGGGCCAAGCCGTCCAGATTTATACCCGGACGGGTTCGCGCGATGCTCGACTAATTTGCTATCCTGAGTTCGTAATTGACCTCGCTTGGGACAGGTCTATCGAATCTCCGAACGCCCCTGACAACTACCAGACAACCGCCTGACAACCGCTCGAACCACAAGTATTCGCCAGACGAATGGAGAGTATATCAGAAACTTCTAGATCGTCAAGCGCCCTTTTTTCACGGATGTGAGAATCCTGTGAATTTCCCGCGGCGCATCTAGTCCGCGCACAAAATATTGCGATGCGCCGCCCCCCGAAAATCCACGAATCCCGCGGGATTCGCACATCTGGCGCATTACTTCGAGATTACGCCGCAGGCGATTCGCGGACCGGAATTTCCCGCCGGATCGCTTTTCATATCATCGGCCATGGCGTGGATCACCAGCGCCGTGCCGCCACCCGTAAAGATCGAATGCGCGTCGTCACCCATCGTGACTCCAGGCGCGACAACACTTGTCTTTGCGGTCCCATCCGCGCCCACCGTAAAGTTCGGCATGTCGCCGGCGTGCGGGCCGTCAGGATTCATCAATCCGTGGTGCTTCATGTCCGGATTCAAGTGCCCACCGGCCGTTGTAAACGCCGGGCCCTCGCATTTCGCGACGCTGTGAACGTGGATGCCGTGTTCGCCTGGCGGCAAATTCTTAAGATCGAGGTTGATTTTCACGCCCTGCGATGCGGGCGAAAGCGTTGCCGTGCCGACGCTGTTGCCCTGCCCGTCGTGCATCTCCACCTTGACCATTTTCTGCGCCGCCGCGGAAAAGGCCGTTGAAATTACCAGTGCCGCTGTGATTGCAATTGTGTTGTGTAGTCGCATAGTCTGTGAAGTATACCCCATTCCCAGTAAACTTTTGCCATGGAAATTCAAGTAGGACGGGCTTCAGCCTGTCGCTTTTGTTCCTCACGCACTTAATCAAAATCGAAAGGGAACCCGTAAGGAAAATCGACAGGCTGAAGCCCGTCCTACTGACTAATTATACCCATTCGATGTGATCGTCAGCGGCACGGCATCCCAGGTAAGCCCCGCGGGCATTTGCGCCAGCGTGTTCCCCTCGGGATCGAGGAAAACGCCTTCCAGCGTTCCCTTTAATTCCTTCCCATTTTTTCCATTTTCGATATGAAATCGAAATGTCAGATTTTCCGTTCCGATCGGAGTTCCCTTGCTCACCGGCGAATCCGACAGATTCGCAATCAGGTGCGCCACAAAATTTCCATGCCCTTCGCTGACCCACGTCCCAATAAACCCCGTCTCGACAAACGACCCGTTCCCGAAATTCGCGCCCGTCACATATACCGACGGCCCCGCTTCCATCGCGACGCCGCCCGGCAAAAAGCTCAGCAAATTGTGCCGCACCGCAATCGTCCCCGGCACCCGCCGCGTTCCTCTCCAGGAACCAATCAAGCTGGCCGAAGGATCTTCATCGGCCCGGCTTGCTTTTGACAATCTCGATCCCGCAAACACGCACGCCAGCGCAACGAGCACACCGAGTGCCGCCAAACTTCGCATTCCACGCGTCCACATTTTTTCTTGCCTCCGAACCCGCACAAGAAATCAACAACCGGGAGCCACCCGCTCCCGTATGATGCAAATATATATTTGAATGGCGTAAAGCGGCAAAGATTTTAAAGTGGCAATCCCTGCGGTGATTTCGAGCGTTAAAGTAGCACAGGCACTCTTGCCTGTGCGGTTTTGAATATTGCGCCACTTCGAAGGCGTAAATTTAGCTGCTGAGCTTTCGACTGCCAACCCCGCACAGGCAAGAGTGCCTGTGCTACTCAAAGCAAAGCGGCCAGCCCGGGCTGAGGGGGACTGGCCGCTTGCGGTTTGGGGACGATCTTTGTGCTTACTGCTGTGGCGCTTTGTCGGCGTCGGCTGCTTTTGAATCCGCCGAGATGGCGCCGCTTGGAACGACACTACCGGTGTTGACTTCGCGTGTCAGGTAGAGCATGAACGGGGTGACTTCAAACGGCATACGTTCGCGCTCCGCTACTTGTCCTACCGGCTTGGACCTGAGCATTTCGAGCTTGTCGCTCCAGGGGTCCATCTTGACGCGGCCGCCGAGCGGCAACGCGACGACGGCGGATTCGACGGGTTTGGTCTTTGCGTTCGGGTCGGCCGGCGGCTGCGGAGGAGGAGCGACAGCAGCCATTGTTTCGCTCTGAGGAACGCGATCGCCAAGGTGCGGGCTGATCAGGTTCGGAATATCTTTTTGACGAGCCTCGAGAGCATTCATGAAGAGCTTCGCCGTGGCCAGCTGATCCTTGTACGGCGAGTTCTGCAGGAGTTCGGTGGCCTTGGCGTTGGCCGCATCGTCTTCCGCCTGCGTGCGCGCGAAGCCGAAATGGCGGAAAGTGTCCTTCTCGTCAAACAGCAGGCGATCGAAGAAGGCGTACTGCCCGTCAATGCGGTGGCCGAGAACGACGTGAGCGAGTTCATGAGCGACCATGGTGGCCAGGCTGGCTTCGTCGGGGAGCACATCGATCAAGCCGCGGCTGAACACAATGGTGTGGCCGATATCGAATGATTCCAGCGTCGAAGTTAA